>USJF01000056.1 GCA_900554935.1 uncultured Porphyromonas sp. | reverse complement strand
TCATTAACAAATCAACTAATCACCAGTTTTACCAACATTTTTGACCTATACGCCTCAATTACTGAGTTTGTAACTCACTGATGGCTTAGTTACAAACTCGGTAATCGGGTCGTATAGAGCTTTTGAATATCAGTCGGTTACAATGGCCCTCTCGGTGCCTCTTGTATATGGTGGATGATTATTGCTTTATTATGGCAATTGATAGGCTCAGTACTTCATGGAGCGGCTCACTAGCTCTACTACGTTGTAGATGCCTATGATATCCTTCAGGTGCAGTACGATATCTGGGTAGTCGGGATTGAGACTATGGCAGGTGATGGTATCCTTTTGGAGGTCTTGGTCGATCACCTTCTTGATGATGATGCCTTCGGAAAGGGTGGCGAAGACAAAGTAATACCAGCTCCTTCGGTGTAAGCCTAGTGACCAGTACTCGCGCGCTACTTCGCGGCAGAGCACTTTATCGCCATCGCAGAGTGCGTTGGTGGTGCCATCGTCCATGGAGGCGCCACGGACGGTAAAGATGTAGTACTGACCTCTGTAGTGCCTTTCGACTGGGACTTCGAGGGTCTCCAAACCCTCTGGGTCGGGGTCGCCATATCCGGTGAGGCGACCAGCTACCGCGGCATCGGGCACCACGGGAAATGCCATTAGCTCCTCTATCTTGTATGGCTCGGCGCTCTTTGCTTCTAATTTGGCTAAAGGCTTGATGTAGGGCTCCCCTTTTCCCCAGTAGAGCCACTCCTTGCCATACTGTGGGAAGCGGTCGTAGATCATCTGCATGGTGTTGTTGCTGGGGCGTGTCTTATTTTGCAATGCCCTATAAATAGTGCTGGGGTGGGTGAGGCCAATCTCTTTGGCGAAGTCCTGTACGCTGTACCCCTCTTGCTCGATCACATAGGCTACCCGCTTCCAGCGTGCCCCACTTGCCTCATCGGGATCTACCTCTAGCTTGGTGCGCATGGTGCCGGTGCCATCGTAGAGCCAGTCGCTGGAGTACTCCTCTCCATAAACCTCCAGAAAACGATCCAAAAATAGGTGAGATAGATAGGGCGAGGCGATGCTGAAGGCTCCTCTCACAGTGGATACATTCATATCCAATCTCTGGGCAAGGTCTACGTAGCTCTCGACTAAATCTCTACTGGTGAGGCTTTCGTAAATCTTGAAAAGTCGTCGCTTGATCTGTAGCTTTCGCTTGGTATCGAAGGGAGGTTTCTTTGGCATATTACTAGGGGTTATTGGAGTGGAAGTATCTCGATCCAATACCCATCGGGATCCTGGATAAAGTAGAGCCCCATCTCGTGGTTTTCGTAGCAGATGCAACCCATTTCACGGTGATACTCTCGCCATTGACTGTAATCACCCTCTACTCGTAGGCATAGGTGGTACTCGAGGTCGCCTAGGTTGTAGGGCTCCTTTCGGTCGCGGAGCCAGGTGAGCTCTAGCGTAAAGCCTGTAGTGCCATCACCGAGGTAGACGAGGATGAAGGAGCCATCCGATGCCTCCTTTCGCCGCACTTCCTTCAGACCAAGTGCTTGTGCATAGAAGTGGAGGCTCTTCTCTAGGTCGAGTACATTGAAATTGAAGTGGTCGAATCTGCTCTTTAGCTCTATCATATTATTGAATTGTTTTAATCGTTATACGTAGGGTCGCTCTCCGTTAGTCGGTAGCGGATGCGCCACCTAGCTCGCTCGGGATCGTAGGCGTTGGAGTAGATCTCTACTCTCCCTATCTGCTGGGTGTGTGCTACGTGGCTCCCGATGCAGAGGCAGGTGTCGTAGTTGCCTACCTGCACGATGCGTACCGCTTCGGAGGAGTCGTGGGGGATGCGACTAAGGTCTACGTCGTATTGCTCTGCCGCTTGGCGTGTGGTGGTGATATAGGTGACTGGTAGATCTAGCTGGATTACTCGATTTACCTCTTCCTCGAGTAGCCTTGCTTCTTTATTGCCCATCGGTTGGGTGGCGAGGAAGTCTAGTCGCGACTTCTTACGCTCTACGTGGGCATTGACACTCCGCCCGGTATCAAAGAGCCGGCACATTGCCTGATTGATGATGTGCTCGGCGGTGTGCATGGGAGGGTACTCCTCTTTATTGTGGCTATTGAATTGCGGGTTTGGCATAGCTGGTAGCGTGCTTAGAGTGCAAAGGTAAATCGACCAATGATATATCCATCGGCAAAGATCTCTACACGATAGCTGCCCTCTACTAGGTACTCCTCTATATCCCAGTACATGGTGAGGGTGGTTGCTTCGCCACCATACTCTACCTGACGCTTGATGGAGTAGGGCACTTTGCTACCTTCAAACTCGAAGCGCCCACCCTCTGCAGGCTTCTGAAGTAGCACTTCGTCGGGGGTGATGATACGTATATAGACATCGCGGAAGCCGGGCTCGGCGGTGACATTTTTATCGATGGTAAAGCGGAATTCTAGCTGACGCATCTGCTTGATACGCTTGGTCTCTCGCCCTCTTGAATTGAGTCGGCGGACATTAAAGCTGGAGACCGATAGCTTGCTAGCTAGGGTCACCTGCTCTGTTAGCTTTGCCTTCTCCTCTCGTAGCTGTGTACGCTCTGTGGTTACTTCACTGATCTGTCGCTTTACCTCTTGATTCTCTGTGCGTAGCTCTGCATTGGCTCTATTGAGTGAATCGATCTGCACTACGTAGTGGCGGAGTACTTTGCGGAGGGTCTCTAGCTCACGACGTAGCTCTGAGATACGTGCGGCATTGGTGCTCTTGACGGTCCGAAGCTCTTCCATCAGGCGTTGGACTTTGGCTTGCTCTGACTCCAACTGGTGAAGAATGGAGTCGTTGCTCACCTCTATCTTAAAGCCTTCGTACTGTAGGGCTACTTCATTGTATTGCTCCTCTAGCTCTTGCTTTTCGATCTCGGCTAGGCTCTGGATGTCGGTGAGCTGCTGGCGTTGATGGATAATGGTATAGATGCCCGCTATTATCAGGATTACTAGTAATATGGTGCCGACGATAATGAGGGCTTTTTTCTTGCGTATTACTTCTTCTGTAGACATATATTATATGCTCAATTAATGGCTTCTCAATTGCCCTCTCCTCCATCGATAGGTGACTCCATCTACCTTGAGCCACTGCTTTGACTCGGGATACTCCTTTTGGTAAAGTGGGAGGTCGAAGGTGGTGATTTTGGTCGTTAGAAGTGGCTCTGTTGGTGACCAGTGATGGCTGTAGGCTAGTGTCCCGATCTCTGAGAGTACTCGCTTTGTCTCGTTGCGGGACAACAGCTCAGAGTCGGTAAAGAACTGAGTTAGGTAGGGGAAGGTAAAGTAGTGAGAGGTCTCTAGTCGTTGCCATTGCTGATCGTAGAAGAGTAGTACCGACTGCCATGGCACTATCTCGCTTGTCAGCACGATACTGATCCTATAGCCCCACCATCCCTTTGGGAGTACCTTTAGCTGGAAGCTAGTAGAATCATCAAGTTTTAGCTCCAAGTAATCCTTAGTAATCATACGGATATCTGCCGATGGACTTGTAGGTGAGTAGGGGACCTCCTTTAGGTTGTAAGTACGGCCCTCCTTCTGCGCGTCGTACTTATTTAGAAGCTCCTCCTTCCACTCCTTACTGAGGGAGGGCATTACGCTAGAGGGCATGGAGAGAAATAGTTGTCGTATATCGGCTCTCTGTGCCGTGGCTGAGAGAGCTATCCAACAAGTTATTAGGCTTAAAATTAGTCGTCGCATCATTTCCGTCGATGGCGTTGTTCCACTCCAAGTTACATCAATTCGATATAATCCTCCTTCTTCAGCACCGGCTTCATTGCTATTGGGATCACCTCCCCGCCCCGTTGAATCTCCACCACCACATCCTCAATGATAGGGTCGTGGACATAGGGGCGATGGCTAAAGAGGTAGGTAAAAGCCCCCTTGTACTTAGGCTCTTGCATCAGCTCCGCCACCTCCTTGTACTTATCCAGTCGCCAGAACTTATTGCCGTCGAAGCCATCGCTACTTGGGAAGCGACTCTCCTCATCTCTGAAGAATAGACTCTTTCGCAAAAAAGCGTGGTAGCCATCGGTCATCGCCTTTACCGTCGACTCGAGAGGTAGCCCGTTGATCGTCAAGATCCGGTCCCCAGGCATAAGGCCAGCCCGATCCGCCGGGCTACCCTTTTCCACCCAAAGAATACGCTGAAGGTCATTGGCATCAAAGAATACCCCTATAGAGCGGTAGCTATTTTTGTGTAGCACAAAAGTGGGGTTAGAGATATAGCGAAGGAAGGGGAAGTTAGAGAGCAGTAGGGGTGCAAAGTTATCGGCATAAGTCTCCAGACTATAAGGGCTATTGAGTCGCTCCTTCGCCTGCACACTCCATATCATCTTCTGCTTCTTCGCATCGGATATCTGTATCGCCACCGTTAGGAGATGCGAACCGATAAAGCTAGGCGCATTGATACTCTGGAAAGGGTACTGCTGGATATCTCCCGTCTTGGCATTGAAGCGATAGTTTTTCAATCCCCTCTCTATGTCGCTCTCCGCCCCCTCACGGTAGTTGGGATTTGCAGTGAGATCCGCTTGTATCGCCACTACCAAGTCACCCCCCTTCACCTGATACTTCAGCCCCTTCTGTAGAAGTTCCTGATAGATACTACGCTCCAATATCGTGGGTTTTCGACCAGAAGCAAAGCTAAAGGTGCGGTACTGAGCAAAGTCGATCTGCTCAGGTGCACGATAGCCGTAAGGCATCGTAAATCTTCGAGTAGTCACATCCTCCACACTATACATATTGAAGGCACGTGCCAGCATCGCCTCCGAGACAGCCTGTGCCGGAACACACTGCTTTTGGATCGTCATCCGCTTATTGCGGTACCCGAAGTTGGTCACCTCCAGCTCCACACTTCCCATACTAGGGTCAAGGAGTATACGATTGATCTCCTCCTCACTCATCTCTTGAGTGTTTCTGCCATTGATAGTCTCAATGATATCACCTGCCTTCAGCCCAGCTTTGGCTGCCGGCTGGTCGGGAATCACCTCCACTACCACCGCACGAGAGTCACCCCAATTGGTCTGATAACTAATCTGATAAAGGAGCCCCACCTCACACCGGCTGCTCTGTACGCCCACCTTCTGAGCCATCAGAGAGAGAGAGGCCACTAGACAAAAGGCCGTCACTATAATGATTCTTTTCATCGCTCAATTCAATGTCAATAAGTTACTGATACCTCAAAGATACCAAATTTCAGGTACATTATATATATACACCCCACGCAGAGGCAGGGCACGCTAGATGTAGATGAAGTAGCCAGCGATGCCACCGAGCACTATCACCAAGATCGGATGAATCCATCTCATCACCACCGCCACAAAGGCAATGGCAAAAAGGATCACACTGGTCAAGTCCACAAAGTTCTCTCCATTTAGAAGAAGCAAAAAAGCAGCTCCGATCAGCCCCACTGCGGCAGGACGGATCCCCACAAAGAGGGCATTGAAGTGCCTACTTCTCTGTATCCGAGCAAAGGAGACCGAGATGAGTAGCACCAGCACAAAGGAGGGAATCATCACCGAGACCGTAGCAGCAATAGAGCCCCACACTGAGCCGGTCACGGTATAGCCTATGTAGGTAGCACTATTGATACCGATAGGGCCAGGGGTCATCTGCGAGACCGCTACAATATCAGTAAATTCTTGCATCGTGAGCCACCCATAGTTGGTCACTACCTCCTCCTGAATCAGCGAGAGCATCGCATAGCCCCCACCAAAGCCTACCAAACCAATCTTGAGGTAGACCCATATCAATTGCAAATAGATCATCTCTCCTCACCTCCTTTCCGCCCACATATATAGATGGTGTAGATCCAGCCAAGCAAAGCCGAAACCACTATGACCAGCACTGGGCTTACTTTGAGCTGCCAGATGCCAAGAGCCACCACAATGGGGATCCAAACCCATTTCCAGCCTAGCCCAAGGGCACGCCACACTGTGATGGTAGGCGCAGCAATCAGGGCAACCACCACTGGGCGAATCCCCTTGAAGATCGCCTCTACCGTAGGATTGTCCTTCACATCACTGGCAAACATCGCCAGTATCAATATGATCACAAAGCTCGGCATCGTGCTGAAAAAGGCACAGACCAAAGCCCCTAAGAATCCCTGAATACGGTACCCCACAAAGATGGAGATATTCACCGCCAGCACACCAGGGAGCGATTGCGCCATAGCAAAGAGGTCGATAAACTCCTTATCCTCTAGCCAGCCATACTTATCCACCACCTCCGTACGGATCAATTGGATCATTGCTTGACCTCCTCCAAAGGTGAAGCCACCAATGAGGAAAAAGGTCTTCGCCATCTGCAATAGCTGTCTCCAATCCCGTCGTTTTTTTAGCCCTTTCACTTTCATAGCCACAAAGATACCCATTTTTCCGAGCCCCGTCATCAGTTTAGTGGTGAGCTCAATGCCGCAACATTCCATCAAAGGCATCGAGAGGAAGTGCTAAAATAAGCAGTAATCGAGTTAGATACCAAAGAATAGGCGAGTTTGTAACTGAGTGATCGCTGAGTTTGTAACTCAGTCATTGCGGAGTTTCGAACTCAGCGATTGCTCAGTTACAAACTCATTTTTCAGCTTTATAACCCTATGATTTATAGCTGTTTGTAAATGCCCTTGCACTACTATCTCGCTATCGGAATTTAAGAGGAAAAGAAAAAGGAGCGACAGACTCACAGCCTATCGCTCCCTTCCAGTTTATAGTAAGTGAAATTTATTTCTTCTTGTAAAGGCTAGCCTCCTTCACCTCAAAGTCAAGATTGGAGTCGTTAGTATCCACTAACTTCTTACCATCAAACTTGCGGATAATCGCCTTGCCAGCGTACTTACCCCAGAGGTCATATTTGTTATTGTCACCTTCTACTGCCTTCATGTTGATGCTCTTGCATCCCTTGTCAAGTTTTTGGTTAATGGTCCACTTTCTAGAATCTTTTGCACAGATCACCACAAAGTCAGTTACCCATTCATTTGGAATGAATAGTGCCCAACGGATAAAGCTATAGTTATTGTGCGCCTTGCTGTAGCTAACAGGTCTTGTGTACTTGCCCTTCTTATCACCCTTTTTTTCCTGTGGGTTAATAGCCTTGATCGCCTCTAGTAACTCCTCACTGGTTGTTCCGAGACGTACCAGTGCTATGCCGGTGGCTTTATCTATTTCAAACGGATTGAAGTACTCTCCCTTAAAGTCACCCTCTGTAAAGCCTTTGAATTCATAGAAAGGCACAAGATTAGTCACCTTATCATTCTCGTCGTTTAATTCGTAATCAGCACCAGTAAGGTCTAGCAGAGCAGAGAAGTCAAGTTCGCTCTCTTCCCAGTCTTCTGATGCACGCTTGCGCTCTTTCTCTACAGGGTTGATTGCTGCAGTGGCGATAATACGAGACTCACCAGGTTTGAGTAAGTTTTTAGGATCACCTTTTGGAAAAAGGTAAAGCTTAGAGACTGCTAATGAATCTGTATAGATGCTCTTTGCTATTGATGTGGCAAACTCGGGCTTGTCATCTGGATTATATTGAGAGATGGCAAGTCCCATACCGTCTAGAGAGAGCTCTTTACTAGTAGGATTGGTCACCTTGATGTACTTGTTGTAGTATTGAGTACCTCCCTCTTTCCAACCAGCTGGTTGGCCTGCCTTGATCTCATTTTGGGTCCTTCCGATGTGGTAATTACCGAAGTAAAAGATCTCCTCTATCAGTAGATCCTTCGCTTCTGTCTGTGATGTCTGTCGCTTCTCGTTGGGAGCACCTCCATCTCTTCTACAGCCTACCAAAGCTGTTGTTAGCACCAATAATGTGGCGCCTACGATTGTCATTAATTTCT
>USJF01000055.1 GCA_900554935.1 uncultured Porphyromonas sp. | reverse complement strand
TAATATAGAGCTGCAGAATGAGCTTTATGAGCTATGGGGCAATCTAAGTGATAGGCGCTTAAATAGTATCAAGGTCACATTTAAAATAGAAAGAGGGAAGAGGCTAAGTATCATCTGCCCCTCCCCTACTACATTGAGCTATACCCGACAGCAACGCACCTATTTAGAGCATGCGCTCGCGGTATTTATGAATAATAATGATATCGCACAGCTAGAGATTAGACTCAAGTAGCGACTGCCTTAAAATCTATAGACCTTTTCCTCTGTTACCAAGGCATCCATATGCTCATCAAAGGGCTCCATTGGAAGTGGCTCCCCCATCACCTGCAACTGATATGCGATGGCGATATTTTTTCTTATGACATCGCTATGTAGTTCGAAATAGCGATCATAATAGCCTTTACCACGCCCTACTCTTCCGCCACAAGTATCAAAAGCTACGCCTGGCACTATCATCACTTCTGGTACTAAGGCTTCTGATACGTCGTCCGTTGGCTCTAATATACCGTAGCCTGACACTTGATAGTCTGTGGTATTTCGCAACTTATAAAATCGGATAGTATGCTCATCCTCTACCCTGGGGACTAATAGAGTATGCTTACCTTGCTCGCTAAGTAATTTGATTAAGGGAGTGGTATCAACCTCATCAGGCATACTAAGAAATAGCGCTACTTTAGTTGCTTTTTCATCATTAAGCAATTCATAAGTACGCCTAGCAATTTCAAGGGATAGTGAAGCTCTCTCTTCTTGAGAGAGCTGTTTTTTTCTTTGCCTTATTATGGCCCTAATCTCTTTCTTCTCCATTGGTGCTATCGCTCATTTCGGTTAAACTTGTAGCTAGTGCTGGCAATGCAACTGGAGAATACACGCCTTGAGAAAACAGTTCCTCTGCCTGTTTTACCATTGAATCACTGTAGCATCGAATACGCCACGACTCTTTCTGGCCATAGAGATAGTCGATAATGAGAGGGTATAATACATTATTGAGCGGGGCTTCTGCCTGAGAAATAAGATAACTTCTTCGTGGTACGCCCTTAGACTGCGCAAATGTGGCTAGCTGCCATACCAACCCCTGATTATCCAAAAATCTATATACATTCTGAGAATCCTCCAGTCGCTTCAATAGGTCACGATGACGATCTGCATAAATAAATGCAAACTGATGGAGTATTCCCCTATTAAGTACTTCTGCATAGTAGCTATTCATACCGATAGTATCACGAGCTACAAACCTATCTGGCATAATACCACCGCCACCATACACTTCACGGCCAGCTTTGGTATGATAAACTAAGTCGCGATTTATCTTGATACTATCAGCGGAGAACATCTCACCTCCTAACACTCTATCTATCCAATCATGCGCATACTCTTCATCTCCTCCGAGCTGGTAATCTCTCTGAATGGATCTACCAGAAGCAGTATGATACCTCGCAATCGTAAGGTGGACAGAACTGCCATCGTAGTATTCAAATGGCTTCTGAACTAGTCCCTTTCCGAAGCTACGACGACCGATAATAATGCCAGCATCATTATCCTGAAGAGCTCCACTCACTATCTCAGATGAAGAGGCAGAGAGCTCATTCATTAATACATAGATAGGGAAACCAATGAGTGTCCCTGTACCATCGCTATAAATATCACTCCGTTTTTGATGAGCTCCATCGGTATAGATTATTAAGCTATTACGAGGCAATACTTCATTGGCAATCTGAAGAGCTGCTTGCATCAGACCTCCAGGATTATCTCGAAGATCTAATATCAAGCCCTTAGCCCCCTCTCTCCGCAACTTAGCTACAGCCTGCATAAAGTCGTCGTAGGTCGACATTCCAAATGAGCTCACACGAATAAAGCCGAGAGAGTCGTTCACCATAAGAGCTGCATCAACGGAGTTGGTATTAACCACTCCTCTCTTGACTTTCACTTGAGAGAGCACCTCACTGTTGTAGGGCCGAATACCTAAGGTAACAATGGTCCCCTTTTCACCTTTGAGAAGGGTCCTCACAGAATCGGGCGTAATAGAGTGACCTGTCACATCGCGACCATCGACACTTACGATTCTATCTCCTGGTTTTAGCCCTGCGATATCTGACGGTCCATTAGGAATGGTCTGAATCACCACAGCGGTATCAATAATCGTATTAAAAGTAATACCTATACCATAGAAATACCCATCTAGTGACTCCTGCTCTGCCTTTCGCTGCTCAGCAGTGAGATAGGTAGAGTGCGGATCCAACTGTCCAATGAGCATCGGTATAAGCTCCGATACCAACTCATCAGGGTCTACACTATCCACATAATTTTCAGAAATCATCTGGAGCGTTGCCTTGAGCTTATCCATAGGTGTCACGGCACGCATCAAGGGATTTCTTGACTTCATATAAAGACCCATAAAGAAACCGCCTATCAAGAATAGCAAAAGCAATAGGCACACAGATGCCACTTTGACCCACTTCTTCATAATTTCACTTCTTATTGAGTGGTAAACACTCTACCTCTATACCTGCCTTTCTCAAAAGATCAACTCCCTCAGTAAGCCGATACTCTTGCGAGTATACTACTCTCTTTATTCCAGCTTGGATAATTAGCTTAGAGCACTCTAAACAGGGAGCATGCGTCACATAGACAGTAGCGCCTCGGCTATTATTATTGCTCCCAGCTACCTTAGTGATCGCATTTGCCTCTGCATGTAGGACATAGGGGAAGGTCCTATTATCCTCATCTTCGCAGCGATTTTCAAAGCCAGAGGGAGTACCATTATATCCGTCAGAGATAATCATCTTATCCTTTACAAGGAGGGCACCTACCTGCAGCCTCTTACAGTAAGAATTTTCGGCCCATATCTCCGCCATCCTTAGATAGCGAAGATCTACTTCACGATCTTTATCACTTCCCGACATACCACATATTACATCTTTTCAGGCATTTCTATACCCAATAATCCTACAGCATTCTTGAGCACCTCACTTGTAAGAAAGGCGAGCAAAAGTCTCTGGTGTCTAATTGATTCATCTGGTTCATTGAGAATCGAGTGATCATGATAGAATTGATTGAATTGCTTTCCTAAGTCATACGCATAGCTTGCTATCAGACTAGGATTGAGCTCATCACCCGCCTGCTTTACCACTTCTCCAAATTCATTCAGTCGCTTTACAAGCTCCACCTCCTTAGGTAGGAGCTCTGCCACTTGGTGCTTGGCATGGAAGTCCACTTCCTCTGCTTTGCGCATAATGCTCTGGATACGTGCATAAGTATACTGTATAAATGGACCCGTATTGCCGTTGAAGTCAATAGACTCCTTAGGGTCAAAAAGCATATTCTTACGTGGTTCCACCTTCAGCAAGAAGTACTTCAAAGCACCTAGCCCCACCTTACGAGCCATCTCTTTTCGCTCATCCTCTGACATTTCCACAGCTCTTCCTTGACCTTCCGAAGCCTCAAGTGCTGTTTCAATCATCCTATCCATCAAGTCATCAGCATCAACGACTGTACCTTCTCGACTCTTCATCTTGCCATCGGGAAGCTCCACCATTCCATAGGAGAAGTGCTTCAAATCCTTTCCGAAAGAATATCCCAATTTATCGAGAATAATAGAAAGTACCTGAAAGTGGTAATCCTGCTCATTACCTACCACATAGATCATTTGATCAATAGGATAATCCTCGTACCTCAACTTAGCAGTTCCAATATCTTGAGTAATGTAGACTGAAGTCCCATCGGCACGCAAAAGGATCTTACGATCGTACCCTTCTGGCGTCAAATCAGCCCATACCGATCCATCTGGATCTTGCACAAAAAGGCCCTCCTTCAATCCTCGCAGTACCTCATGCTTACCGACAAGATAGGTGTCACTCTCATAATATATCTTATCAAAGTCCACTCCCAGTCTCTTATAAGTCTCATCAAAGCCTTTATATACCCAGCTATTCATGCTTTTCCATAAAGCACGGACCTCCTCATCACCAGCTTCCCACTTCTTAAGCATCGCCCTTGCCTCCTGCATGAGCGAGCTCTGCTTCTCAGCCTCTTCAGGAGTTAATCCTTTGGCCTCTAGCTCCTTCAGCTCCGCCTTATAATGCTTATCGAATAACACATAGTAATCTCCTACCAAGTGGTCTCCCTTCATTTTAGAGCTATCTGGAGTGGCGCCGTTGCCCCACTTTTGCCAAGCTAGCATAGACTTGCAGATGTGGATACCACGGTCATTGACTATATTGGTCTTTACTACTCGCTTGCCATTAGCCTCCAATATCTTAGAGATACTATATCCAAGTAGATTATTCCGAATATGCCCTAAGTGCAGAGGTTTATTGGTATTTGGAGATGAATACTCCACCATGTAAAGAGGCGCATCAGAAGCAACTTCAGAAAAACCATAGTTTTGCACCCCCTTCATCTCCTCTAGCTGGTCAGCGAAAAGAGATGGTTGGAGCTCAATATTCAAAAAGCCCTTCACCACATTATAGCCCTTGCAAATGGTACCGAACTGCTCCAAAAGTGCATTACCCACCTCCGTTGCCGTTGCCTCTGGAGTTTTCTTACTTTGACGAAGGTAAGGGAAAACCACAAAGGTATAATCGCCTTCAAATTCCTTTCTCGTTGGAGTTACTGCCAAAGAGGTCTCAGCCACCCCATAAAGGTTATTAAGTACTTCGCAAAGTGCCTTGCTTAGCTTCGTCTCTATACTTGTGTACTTCATCTTATCTAAGTTTATTTGTTTCTGTATCTGGGAAAATCACCACAGGCTTATATACCTTTGCCTCCTCTTCCGTCATTAATGCATAGGATATAATCAGCACGATATCATCGGGCTGGAAATGGCGAGCAGCAGCGCCATTAAGGCATATCACGCCACTACCTCTTTCGCCCTCAATTACATAGGTTTCGATCCTAGCTCCATTATTATTATTGACCACTTGCACCTTTTCATTAGGTAAAAGGTGTGCAGCCTCCATCAAGTCCACATCCACGGTTATACTACCGATATAGTTGAGATTGGCATCCGTCACTCTCACTCGGTGGATCTTGGATTTCATCATACTTAATAGCATATTTATTCTGCGTCTATTATATAGTTATCACTATAAGCGTACAAAGATAACTAAATATAGCTATATTTTGGCTAGTTCGAGCATTGAAACTTTTACTCTTGTATCAAAGCTTTTGACTTCAGGTAAGAAACATTTTGACTTTAGGTAAGAAACATTTTGACTTCAGGTAAGAAACATTTTGACTTCAGGTAAGAAACATTTGAGCTTCATAGAAGGCTACAAAAAAAGGAGTGTACCAAACTCCGTTGATACACTCCCCAATAAGATTTATTTGCTAGCTTCAAATCACATCACTTTGCAAAAGCAACGGCTCTAGTCTCTCGAATCACTGTAATCTTAACCTGTCCTGGATAGGTCATCTCATCCTGGATCCTCTGAGCTATCTCACCTGATAGCTGTTGTACCTGCGCATCATCCATCTTATCGGCACCTACAATCACACGTAATTCACGTCCTGCCTGGATCGCATAAGTCTTTATCACACCAGGATAAGAGAGCGCCAACTTCTCAAGATCATTGAGACGCTTCACATATGCCTCAGCTATCTCACGTCTTGCCCCAGGTCTTGCTCCACTAATAGCATCACAAGCTTGTACAATAGGTGCTATCAGGGTCTCCATCTCCACTTCTTCGTGGTGCGACCCCACGGCATTGCATACATCGGGTTTCTCCTTGTACTTCTCACACAGCTTCATTCCCAAGATAGCGTGAGGTAGCTCTGGCTCTTCATCGCTCACCTTTCCAATATCGTGAAGAAGACCTGCGCGCATAGCTCGCTTAGGATTGAGGCCTATCTCACTCGCCATTACAGCACAAAGATTGGCAGTCTCCCTAGCGTGCTGGAGTAGATTCTGGCCATAGCTAGAGCGGTACTTCATCTTACCCACTAGGCGAACTAGCTCAGGGTGCATACCGTGAATACCTAGGTCTATCACCGTCCGCTTACCTGTCTCAATAATCTCATCCTCTATCTGGCTCTTAACCTTAGCAGCCACCTCTTCAATACGAGCGGGGTGAATACGACCATCCTGCACCAGTTGATAAAGTGTAAGACGAGCGATCTCACGACGGACAGGGTCAAAGCAACTCAATACAATCGCCTCTGGAGTATCATCCACGATCACCTCCACACCAGTGGCAGCTTCAAGAGCACGTATATTACGACCCTCTCTACCAATAATGCGGCCCTTCATCTCGTCATTTTCAATGTGGAAAACGGTCACTGCATTTTCTATCGCCGTCTCAGTAGCGATACGCTGAATACTTTTCACCACCAGCTTTTTAGCCTCTTGATTGGCGGTCATACGAGCCTCTTCCACAATCTCATTGACATAAGCTGCAGCACTAGCCCGGGCTTCATCGCGTATACTCTCTATCAATTGTGCCTTGGCATCTTCTGCCGAAAGGCCACAGATTTGCTCCAACTTCTTTTCAGCCTCTTGCTTCTTTTTTGATAGCTCCTCTTCTTGCTGCTGAGTCACTTGAAGTTGTTGCTGCAACTGAGTCTCCAACTTCTCTACTTCAGCGGTCTTGGCATTAAGGTCATTCTGCTGCTTATTAAGCGATTGCTCCCTATTCTTGAGCTTGGCATCTTGACTCTGAATACGAGCTTCAGCACTCTGCACCTTGCTCTTCCAGGCCGACATTTCTTCCTCTAGCTCAGCTCGCTTTTGAAGTGCTTGCTCCTTGACCTCTAAGAGCCGATCCTTGCGAAGAATCTCTATATCCTCTTTAGCCTGATCGATATAGCTATCCCTCTCCTCCTTAGCTCTCTCTCTGAGCGTCTTCCAAATGTTTTTCCAAAGGATTACACCGCCGATAGCCAATATGGCTAGTGCAATCGCTACTGCTACGATGATTATCTGCATTTTGATTTCACCACTAAAAATATCCACAAAGTCTGCTTGCGTCTCTCTCTCGCATTGTGGAAGTAGGTAATAAATTTTTTGTGCCTTAAACTTAGCTAAATCGTCTCTTCAAGAGATCTATTTAATTGCCTCAGACGCTCCTCAAGCTTCAATTCCCCTTTCTCCTTCCGAAGCAACTGCAACTCATTAGCGATATCCAGCGCCACATAACTCATGAGTTGCTCCATTGCGACGTGTGGCATCTCAACCCGATAGCGCTCAATGACGGTATTCACCTCGTCTGCAGCTCTTCTTAGGGACTGCTCTACCTCAGGCGATCTCGGAATAGAAAGGGTCATCCGAACACTTCCAACGCGAAGATTAATATCCCAAACATTTGTGGTATATTTCTCGACCTTATCGCCCATTTAGCACTTTATATCTTGCCCATATAGGGGCATTATTACCCATTTCACAATTACTCAATCCGACCATCCAGCAGAGTAATACATTCGTCTATCACTTGTGTGATGCCATCCAACTCCTTTCCTAAACTCTCTAATGCGCTTCTAGCTTCTGGAGATTGACTGGTTGCCACTGTCGCGATAGACAGACTTTGCTCCAGACCCCTGATTTTTTCCTCCTGAGTTTTCTGCTTCGCCAAAAGTGCATCACACTCCTGACTCTTCACGTCCAATGCCTTTCGCACCTCACCATACTTCCGTATCAGCGTCGCGATCCGTAACTCCAACTCTGTAAGCTGGTCATAAGCATTGCTCATGCGTATCTCAGAACTCTCTATAAAAGTTAAAAACCAAATATCTGTGCAACTCTTAGCAAATGTACATAAAATAAATAGGTGTCGCAAGAAGAAACCATATATTTTGAGATCGTAGATTCAAATTACTAGTGCAATTTACTTATTATTTTCCAACCAGACCGTCA
>USJF01000054.1 GCA_900554935.1 uncultured Porphyromonas sp. | reverse complement strand
AAGGGTACCTATAAAGTGGTAGCCACAAGAGAACCGGCTCTAGTGGGTGGTCTACGGCCTTTTGGGGTAGTCGGATTTTGTGCCTATTTGGCTGGCTTTCATCATAATTAGCTATGGGATGAGTAGTTAAAATCACCAGTAATAGGTATTGATGGGGCGGTAGTTATTGCCTACCTTTGCCTGTGAAAAGATGAGAGTAATAGAAGTTTTGTCTTTACATACCATATAGTTAAATAACAATTTAGAGTATTATGAAGAAGATCTCAATTATCTACGGTACTTGTACCGATCATACAAAAGAGGCGGCAGAGCTAATCGCTTCAAAGCTAAGCCAGTTCAATCCAGAGCTACATAATGTGGCCGATTGTGGCGCTGAGCAGTTTGAGCAGTCCGACTTTCTTATCCTCGGCACCTCTACTTGGGGTTGCGGTGATTTGCAAGACGACTGGGGCGATATGCTAGATAAATTGTCTGGTGCCAATCTTACTGGTAAGCAAGTAGCTCTTTTTGGGCTAGGTGATTCCTCTGGATTCTCCGACACTTTTGTGGATGGTATGGGTGAGCTATATCACTTCTTTAGTGATAAGGGCTGCAATATCGTAGGCCATGTTCCTACCGATGGATACTCATTTGATGAGTCTACCGCTGTGGTAAATGACGAGTTTATAGGGCTTCCACTAGATATGGATAATGAGGAAGACCAGACTGAGGAGCGTGTTGAGAGCTGGGTGAGCGAATTAAAACCTTTACTATAGAGATAGAAAGGAGGCGGATATGAGCGGAGCAATGGGAGTGCTATCTCACTTAACGTATGAGTATCACAAACAGCTAAGAAGCTTGGCTCTATATACTTTTCACTCCTCGCTTAAGGGTGAGGTGGAGAAGTGGCTTTGTAGCCGTCACATTGAATATATCCTACAGGAGGTAACGCCTGTCAAGTACAATGTCTTTTTCGGAGACGGCCCTTGTCTGGATGTTATCCGCCATATAGGTGACGACAAACCACTAGCAGATTATACCCCTGAGGAGGATTTTATGCTCGGAATTATGCTGGGGTACGACCGGTTGGAGCAGTGTCGTCGATATCAAAAGCGAGTTGACTTACAAGAGAGGTAGGCACTCTCAATTTGCTATCCCAATCCATTTAAGCACTGTTTTAACTGTCCTAGAGTGCTTAAGGTGTAGAGGAGGATAGGGCGAAATTTTCGGGTAGCGATACTCGCAAGATCTACTCATTAGAGTTATGTGGTAGGTGTTAGGTTGGTGGTGATCTATTGGACCCTTCATTCTTTTTTTTCATGTGAAGTGGCCAATAGGTCGCCACTTTTTTAGCCCAATAACGGTGGAGAGATTTGGGCTGGACTGGTGTTTGGAGTTGATCGGTAGATAAGGGAAAGGGGAGCCGAAGATCGTAGACCGATCGGCTCCCCTTTGCTTTGGTTGGAGGGGG
Source organism: uncultured Porphyromonas sp. (assembly GCA_900554935.1). Lineage (GTDB taxonomy): Bacteria > Bacteroidota > Bacteroidia > Bacteroidales > Porphyromonadaceae > Porphyromonas_A. Next base: position 6,453 of record USJF01000054.1, on the reverse strand, counting down.
GAAAATTAGAACTTATCGATGGCTTCTAGCCACATCTCGGCCGACGCATCACTAGGCATACGCCACGTGCCACGTGGGGAGAGGGATACCACACCCACCTTTGGTCCATCAGGCAGGAAGTTTCGCTTGTACTGCTGTGCGAAGAAGCGACGAGCAAAGATTTTCATCCATTCCTTGAGTTGCTCTTTGGTATAAATGCCATCGAAAGCCTTCCGAGCAAGATAGAATATCTTATTTGGGGAGTAGGCGTTCTGAAGCATATGATAGATAAAGAAGTCGTGCACCTCGTATGGGCCTATGATGCTCTCTGTCTGCTGCTTGAGTGCTCCCTTGGTGAGCTCTGGACTTACTGGGGTATCTACGATATCTCTCAGCAATTGAGCTAGCTCCTCACTATCAAAGAGCTTGGTATCTGCAAAGTGCTGTACCATCATCCGTACTCCTGTCTTAGGGATAGAGCCATTGATGCTGTACATACTAGCGTGGTCGGCATTGAAGGTGCACCAGCCGAGAGCCAACTCGCTGAGGTCGCCAGTACCGAGTACAAATGCCCCCTCCATATTGGCAATATCCATCAGCACCTGAGTCCGTTCCCGAGCTTGTGCATTTTCGTAGGTGGTGTCTTCCGTAGTACCATCGTGCCCGATATTCTTCAGGTGCTCAACCGAAGCCTCGCTGATAGAGATCTCTCTAGCGGTGACCCCAAGAAGGGAGACCAGCTTTTTGGAGTTTTGATAAGTCCGGTCACTCGTGCCTAAGCCTGGCATAATCACCCCAATCACATCCTTACGATCTCGCCCAAGCATATCCATTGTCCGTACAGCCACGATAAGGGCAAGAGTACTATCCAAGCCACCACTCACCCCGATTACCACCTTTGAGCCCTTTAGGTAGTTGAGTCGTTGTGCTAGTGCTACCATCTGGATCTGGCACATCTCATCACACCGCTCGGTGAGATTGGCCGTAGAAGGCATAAATGGATTTCTCTCCACTGGACGAGTCATCTCAAAGCTCTTATCCGCCTCTTTGAGCTGGAATGGCACTACGCTCAGCTTATCCCCACCAGCATAGACTGAGGCCGCTGTGCGGAAAGAGCTATTGATCAGACGCTCCGTGCGGATGCGCTCTACATCTATATCACTGACAAGGAGCTTCTCCCCAAGTTTGAAGCGCTCCATCTCTGCCACAATCTCACCATTCTCAGCGATAAAGGCTTTACCGCTATAGACAAGGTCTGTGGAGCTTTCGCCAAAACCGCATGAGCAGTAAACATAGCCGGTGATCGCCTGGCTAGAGAGAGAGGAGACAAGCGACTTAAGGTATTTATTTTTACCTGCATTCTCATTGCTCGCAGAGAGGTTAAAGATGAGGTGTGCTCCATTGAGTGCCAAGCGAGTACCCGGTGTCACAGGTGTCCACATATCCTCACAAATCTCTATGCCCACTCCTACATCGCCACACTTGAAGATGATATCATGCCCGATAGGCACTTCGTGCGTACCGATATTAACGGTGGAGTAAGAGAGTTCCAGCGAGCTATCAAACCACCGCTTCTCCTGAAACTCCCGATAGTTGGGGAGATAAGTCTTTGGTATGGCACCTAGTATCTTACCCTCCTGGATCGCTACTGCGGCATTGTATAGTTTCTCCTCCGCCCTTAGTGGCATGCCCACGATGATGAGCATCTTAAGGTCCTTGGTGCGCTCCGCCAATTGGCAGATGGCCTTCTCTGCTTGTTCGAGCAAGAAAGGTTGTAGGAATAGGTCACCACAGGTATAGCCTGTGATAGATAATTCAGGGAAAGTGAGCATCTCTACATTTTGCTCCTCTGCACGGCGAATCAACGCCTCGTGACGCTCTACGTTGTAGAAGCAGTCTGCTACTTTGACGAATGGCACTGCTGCGGCCACTTTTACGTATCCGTACCTCATATGTTTAGTATTAGTTTGTAATTTCTTTGCATAGTATCTCCTGTACACGGTTCATTAGTGGGAGGGGGTGATGGGCCGTAGCATGTAGAAGGATGCTCGAGCCCACCTGAGTCATCATCTCTATATCATTGTAGCCATCTGCTACCACCACGATTTCATCCGGTGCAATATTATGCTCCGTAGCCAATTTCTTAAGCACCTTCCACTTTGCCTCTGGGGATAAGATCGGGCCAATAATCCGACCCGTTACACACCCACTATCCAGTTCCCAGCTAGTAGCAAAGCAGTGATCAATGCCTGTAATCCTAGCGACGTAATTGGCATAATCGCTCCAAGCACCTGATATGATCGCTGTCTTCACCCCTTGGCTTTTTAGAAAGGCAATCAGCTCATCTGCCCCAGCTGCTAGCGGTAGAGAGCGGTAGATGTTTTCTAGGACCTTCACATTCAATCCTTCGAGAAACGCTACCCTCCTCTTGTAGTTATCGCTCCAATCCTCCACCCCATTGAGTGCCTCCTCCGTGAGACAGCATAGCTCCTTTTCGACCTCTGGGTTAACTCCTTGCGTAGCAATAGTATGCATAAACTCACCTGCGATGAGTGTGCCATCTAGGTCAAAGGCCACCAACTTCGGACTGGTAAAAGAGGGGCTAGTATATTGTATCAGCACCTCCTCCGTGCGGGCACGGTCAATGAGTGCTTTAAGCTCCTGTTTACGACTTGAGGGGGTGAGAGCACTAGGCAGCTCCCGATATTTATCAGCATCGGGAGAGATGATTCGGATTATAGTATTGCCTTTGGTAGATCTCATCTTACGGTGATATGAAAGCAGGCTTGCTTACGCTCATGCTTGATGTAGCAACGCCCTTCGTCGTGATACTTCTTAAGTACTGTAGCGAGTAGGTGTTTCAGTTCATCCTCCGATAGGTTGCGTGGATCGTTGGTATCCACCTTTTCAAACCTTTTCCATGATATATCCACCGTGGTTCCATATCTATGGGTGCTATTTGGAGAGGCATTGCCATTACCCCGCCTAAGCTTCTTTACATCCTCCTCAGTGCGGGTCACGCTTGTGACAATAGGACGGTAGAGTGGAAGTTGATCACCCGATAAAGTCCCCACAAAGCTAGATCCGATCTCCTCTAGTAGCTGTGCCATATCAGGGATGACAAAAGGAACAGAGTGGGTCAGATCCATTATGGTGTAATAATTGGAGTTGTGTAGCTCTATCAGCCCCTTTTTGTGCTCCAACTCTTCCCGCGTTTTGGCTGGAGTGATACCTTTTCTTTGGGCTGCGATGAGCTGTACGTCGTTGAGGTCGTTGAAGTCTCTATTGTAGCTTCCCCCGTATCGATAGGGCACTCTGCCCTCCATCACCTCCATGGGGTAGGGATCTGCAGGCTCTGGGCGCTCCCAGGTCCAAGCCATTAATGCCCCAGTGATTACCACCAAAGGGATGACGAAACGATAAAGGTAGGGGCGCCAATTAATCGGCTTCTCTGTCTCTTCCATCTTTAGCTAATAGTGCTTTAGTTACATTTATATGCAAATCTACTAAACATTAATGAGAATGAGCACCTCTTTTTTCAGCATACTATCCATCATGAGACTGTTGCACGAAGGCGATCTGCGGTGTTGCTATCGGAATTCGGGTTCGGTCACGTACTTGAGTACGCTCCCTTCGTCCCTGGTGGGCCTTGGTGCCCTGCGTGCACCTTGCCCTCATCCTCAGGCCTTGCATCTCGTCCTTCGTGCAAAGTCTCGGCACATTCGAAGCAAATGTGTGAGAATGGCACTTTGTGCAACATTCTCCAATAGTCTCAAGGTATCACAATCACCCCATCACGCAGAATATCGGATGAGGTTAAAATTTGATGTAGGTGCTCAATAAGATTTGTCGGGGTCTTAGAGCGAAGAAACTGGCGTATCTATCGGCATCCTCCACAGAGTATTGGTATATGCCTGGAGTGTTAAGCATGTTGTCCGCTTTGAGTTCAATACGGAAGCGGGGCTGACGATAGGTGATGTTTCCGCTGAGCAGGGTAAAGCTTTGGTGCCTCTCTCCTCCACTCTCACCTATAGCGGTATAAGTTCCCAGTACGCTGGCAGACCATTTCTTGAGAAAAGAGCAAGTAATCCCACCTCTAGCGTCCCAATCAGTGAAAGTAAAGGCGCCGAATCGGCTACGATTGCAGGTGGTATTCTGAGATATGGTGGTAGATACTTCCAACCACCTTAGAGGGGTACTAGTCAGTCCCATCCGACCTCCGAAGATCTGCGAAGAGAGTTTGTAGAGATGGGTATCTATGATCATCGGAAAGGAAGAGTAGGCGTACTCGGTGGAGATGGAGATTACGCTTTTTAGTGCAGGGAACTGCTTGGAGAGATAAAACTCACCTCCTACAAAGTCTCTCGTTTGTTTCCCCGTGGTTTGGGTGTTCCACTTGGCTGTCCCCTCTAGTGTTCTGGAAATAAGTCTATTGTCTGTAGTCCTAATAGCAGTGACTCTTGCCCTTCCAAATAGTGCTTTCAATGGTTGGCGATACTCAATATTGAGGAGGGCACTCAGCGTATTTCGCTCATGTTCCACCACTTCGCTCCTGGATAGAACCTGATCAAAAGTCTGATGATAGGAACCAAGGAAGTAATCCGTCACCTGGGATAGGTTCCGCTTGGCATATCTTCCATTCCAGGAGATGTACCAGAGGGCCGAGGGGCGGAAACTCATCTTTGCTGATAGACCAGGTGAGAGTTTTCCACGCTCAACTATTTTGGGATTATCGGCTAAATCCCGGAATCGATAGGAGAGCCAGCTCCACTGGAGTGGTACACTAACGGACCACTTCAAGCGAGGGGCATTGTAACCAAGGGTTGGTGCGCTGCTCACTTGTAATCTACCCCCTCGTACCGTCCGTTCGTCTTGTAGGTTCTCACTGGAGAGACCAATATCCTCCAGATGACCTTCTAACTCTATCGTACCCCAGAGGCTGTATAAGCCCCCCAAGCCCCACCCATAGCTTGCTCTAGTGTTTGCACTCAGGTCACTTCCATAGATAGTCTGGTGGTATGCATAGCTACCAGTTGGCACCTGAAAAGAGGTGTTGGGAAGTTTTCTAAAATTTACCTTTCCAACAATGGTTATCGTATTATCTCCAGATCTAGTGGCAAGATTAAAATCTTCACTCAGTCTAAACTCTTTTGATTGGGCATGCTCTGTGATGCTTTTTCCTCTTAAAATGTTATGGGTTCCGTTTTCCCAATCCCCCTCAATGGTCAAGGTGTTTAGAAGGTACCTGCGGCTGGAATTCTCGGTATAGTTGATAAGGAGACGAGCAAGGCTCCCTTCGATTTGATTGTTGTGTTGATCCACAAAGTGGACAAAGCCCTCTTCGTGTGCCAAGTAGCCTTTCTTGCCTCTCATGCTACTGCTCTTTTTGTGGCTAAACCCGACATTGTACTTGGCGGTCACCTCCTCTTTGAGCACAAAGATCTGGTTGAGCGTCCCTAGTGCATTCGTCTGAGATAGAGCCTGGGACTCATCAGCATGGGAGGTCAGCTTATTACCGACCAGAGATAGGGCAGATGTATTAGGGATACTCCGCCTAACACCTATCGGTTCACTACCCTGTACCGTAGAAGTATCCCAGGTGCCCATCCCCAGTATCTGTGTCCGATGATTGACTAAGAGCGTATTGGCTCCCAGACTATGCAAGAGTTTCTCCTTTGCTGACGCTCCCCCAGCCAGCATAACTTCACCAGAGGGGGTCAGCATCTTATTATCTTTAAGACGGATATTGAGCATGGTACCCTCTCCTTCTTCTATACCTCTGAGCACTCTTTTCTTCTGAAAGCGCTCCATCACATCCACAGCAGAGATATCATCGGCTTTCACAATGCGGGTAGCCGTCTGGTAGCTATCGGCGACTAGGTCGAGCCCTTCGATATAGACCCCCGTTATAGGATCGCCCAAATAACTGATAATCCCCCTAGTATCTACGGTAATCCCTGGCAGTCTGCTTATCAGATCCTCAGCTGAATAGGTCTCTTTCGTGATGAATGCTGATGCACGGTAGGTGATGGTATCCCCTGAGGGGGTAATGGGAGTAGAAAGCACAACGACCTCGGGAAGCTCCTCGGGATCTTCCTCTAGATAAATAATCATCTTTTCGGAAGCACTAGTAATGGGAAGACGCTGGATTTTGTAGCCCATTAGGCGCACCTCAATCAGGTCTACTCGTTTGGAAGAGGGCAAATTTATTCGAAAATAGCCCCTACTGTCAGTGGTTGCAAAAGAGATTCTTCGCTCTAGACCACTTGCGTCATTTTCTTTGGATAAGAGCAATACAATCGCATGGCTAATTGGCTCATGATGCTTGGCATCAAGTACTTGTCCTCCATAATCTACTCTTCTTGGATCTTGAGCATATCCTACGAGGGTACAGAACAAGCACCAGCCTAAAAGAAATGAGGTAAGTATGTGCCTCATGCCTTATTCCTCTATCTTGCGAAGTGGCGTGTAGGG
>USJF01000053.1 GCA_900554935.1 uncultured Porphyromonas sp. | reverse complement strand
AGGCAGATGCTTAGGGTCGTGCCGACTACCTGAGTGGATCGCAAAGCCACAATAGACTACGCTACTCCGAGTAGGCAGAAGTGCTACCCGCAAGCCATTATCCAGTTGATTCTCTATATATTCTTTCAAAATATCTGGTGCTCCATTATTCCTTCCCCCCTTAAACCTATTGCAAACTTACTCATTTTTAATGTCATTGCACTTGTGCGATAAATCTCAATTCCGCAAGTTAAGGTCTCAATCACTTTGGAGGAATCGCTTACGGTAACGATTGAAATAATCATTAGCCAAATAGAGGACTAGGTAGAGGTCATTCGCAGTGATCATATAACTCACTGTATTTCAAGCCTAAATCCAGATGATTAACGAGTTTGTAACTCAGCCCTTGTCGAGTTTGTAACCGAGCGATCGTCGAGTTTGTAACTCAGTAATCGTAGAGTTTGTAACTCAGCAATCGCTCAGTTACAAACTACGCTTTTAGTTTTATAACACAATGATTTACAATTGATTATAAAACGCTTTCGTACAACGGCCCTAGCTCTTCCAACCTCATCGGGACTGCGTGTGCATCTATAAAAGTGATGGGGTGTGTCGGAGCTTTGGCTCCAACACACCCCATCTATCTTAAGACGACTTTCTAAAGTCTCTTTACCAGACGATTACACGCTCCTCAGGTGCCATCCACATAGCATCGCCCTCTTTGATGCCAAAGGCATCGTAGAAAGCTGGGATATTCTTGAGGGTCTGATTGACTCTCAGTTTACCTAAGCTATGTACATCCACCTTTGTGAGGCGAACTTCCTCCTCTGGAGTGATATTCTGACCCCATAGGCGAGCGTAGCCAATGAAGAACCTTTGTGCCATGGTAAAGTCGTCAATCACTGGATACTTCTGATCCTTAGTAGCCTCTTGAAGGGCATCAAAAGCGACTAGCAAGCCACCTTGGTCGGCAATGTTCTCACCAAGTGTGAGCTGACCATTGGCCATAAGTCCTTCGCGGATCTGTACCTTATCAAACTGTGCAGCGAGCTTCTCCGTAGCAGCCTTGAAGGTCTTGGCATCCTCTTCGGTCCACCAATTAACCATATTACCATTGGCATCGTACTGACTACCTTGGTCGTCGAATCCGTGAGTCATCTCGTGCCCGATAACTACGCCAATACCTCCATAATTAACGGCATCATCGGCATTGAGGTTGAAGAATGGAGGTTGTAGAATACCTGCTGGGAAGCAGATCTCGTTGGTGGTAGGATTGTAGTAGGCATTTACCTCGTGGGCATTCATGAGCCAGCGATTAACATCAACTGGCTTTCCTAGGTCCTCAAGGTTACGATTAACCTGGAAGAGTGAGACGGCTCTCATATAGTCATAAAGAGAGCTATCGACTAGCTGAAGGTTTTCGTAAGTCCACCACTTATCTGGGTAGCCGATCTTGACGATGAAGTTATTGAGCTTCTCGTGTGCCTTCTCCTTGGTGGCATCGCTCATCCAAGTGAGGTTGTCGATACGCTTTCCTAATGCGGTAATAAGGTTATCAACAAGCTGTGTCATTCGCTCCTTAGCCTCAGCAGGGAAGTGCTTAGCCACATACTTCTGACCAATCACATCGCCCATGCAGCTATTGACACGTGCCACAGCGGTCTGCCAAAGAGGCTTTTGCTCGGTTACACCAGTCATTGAAGTGCTATGAAAAGCGAAGGAAGCATCGCGGAAGTCCTTGCTCAGATAATCGGCTGCATCATCTAGGATACGTGCCTTGATAAGGTGCTTCATTGCCTCTAGTGAGGTGGTTTCAAACCACTTATCGAAGCGGTGGAAGTAATCCTTTTGAGCTACATTTAGTTCCTTGGCCTCTGCCAAACCAGTACGACTTTCGAAATAACGCTTATATGGGAATTTGAAGCTCTTGTAGAACTCCTCCATGCTCATCTTATTGTAATTTCTCTGGGTATCTCTCCGCTCTAGCATGGTATAGACAATCTTGGAGAGGCTCTTCTCGGTATTGTACACCTCCTCTGCCAAAACTGTTGCCTCTGCTTCTTCAGTACCGGTGAGGGCAAATAGCTTGGCGATGTAGGTACGATAGTCGGCTTGTTGCTTAGCGAAGTCGGCCTGCTCACCATAATAATCTGGGACGCCCATAATCAGACTAGGCTGGAAGAGCTGTAGCAGGTTATTTTTACTATCCTTTTCATCGGCCATCACGTAGGTGACGAAGAAGTGAGAGTCACCAAAATCACCACTCTTGGCAAGGTAATCGACTAGCTCCTCTTTACTTGTGATAGCATCTACATCACTAAGATAAGGGAGGACAGGATTGGCACCATCTTTATCGAGCTTCAAGGTATCAAGGCTCATCTCATAGAGTTTGTAAGCCTTTTCCTCATCGCTACCTGCTGTGGCGCCTTCATTCATTTCGTCGAGTATCTCCTTGGTATCGGCCAAGGCATTCATACGTAGCTGATCAAAGCTACCAAAGCGGGCATAGCCAGCTGGAAGTGGGTGGTTCTTGATCCAATTACCATTGACATAACTGTAGAAGTCTTGGGTTGGATTGATAGTGGTGTCCATAGCGGTCAGATCGATTGCTGGCACCACCTCGGCACTCTCCTCACTGCTCTGCTTATTACCGCAAGAGCCTAGACCAAGTGTCATAGAGGCGAGGACAAAAGTCATAATAGTCTCCTTTTTCATTTCTCTATTGTTGTTATTGGAAATATGATTACTCATTTCTGCAAATGTACACAATTGCAATCACTTAAAGACAAAGTAGACTGCTAGAATAAGGCAAATGAAGGCAGCAAGGTGATTCCACTGCAAGCTCTCTCCTCTGAAAAAGAGCACGGAGAAGAGGGTGAAGATGGTGATGGAGATGACCTCTTGTATCACTTTGAGCTGCATAAGGGTAAAGGCCCCGCCATTGGCTACATAGCCCATACGATTGGCTGGCACCTGAAACATATACTCAAATAGGGCCAAGCCCCAACTAAGGAGTATCACTACGTAGAGTGGTGTCGCATCGGTGAGCACCTTCATCTGCTGAAGCTTGAGGTGGCCATACCATGCAAAGGTCATGAAGACGTTGGAGATGATAAGGAATAGGATCGTTAGCCAGCCATTCATAAGTCGGATCTTTTACGGTTGTTGATTTCGGCTATAGCACAAGATAATTTTCCTTCCACAAATGTATAAGTAACATCGGAATATCCTGCGTCTTTGAATAGCTGCTGATATTCCTTAAAGGAGAAACTATTCTTTATCGGTATACCAAGAAACCTCAATAGTTTTATCCAAAGAGAGGGATTTTCGCCATCCTTTTGAACATAAGTGGGGACAATAATCCTACCACTATCCCTACAAACTCTAGACAATTCATCAAGTGCCTTTTTAGGGTTATTAAGCAAATGAATGATATTGCCTGCGATCACTAGATCAAAAGAGTTGCTAGGATATTGGAGATGGGTAATATCGGCTAGTTCTACGGTGAGGGTGCTCGCTTTGCCACACTTCTTGCGTGTCTGGGCAAGCATATTCACTGAGAGATCTGTGGCGATTAACTGCCGACAAAGGGGCTGAATCACTTGGGTAATCAGCCCTGTACCACAAGCACACTCCAGCACCACATCCTCTGCTTTCACTTTGGATGCAATAAAGTGTACCATCTTGTCATTGACCTCTCTATTTCGCCGACCCGAGGTCAAATCGTATATACCTGCAACCCTATCCCAAATCATGATAAGAGACTTTAAAACAAGAAGGCCCTAAATGAGTAGTCGGGGACTACACACTTAGGGCTATTCTTTTACTGCATAATAACTACTTATTATCTAGAGTTTTACAATAGCGATAGGGCGGTCTTGGAGTAAGAAGCCGAGCACGTTATTGGTAAATTCTTCGGCCATGGCCACACGTGCCTCAACGGTCTGTGTGCCTACGTGTGGAGTCATCACTACATTCTCCATATCGTATAGCTCATCGAGAGGATTATCGTCGTGCTCAAAGACATCAAGTGCAGCACCAGCGATGGTACCATTCTTGAGCGCAGCGACGAGTGCGGCTTCGTCAACCACCTTTCCACGCGCTGTATTGACAAGAATAGCGGTAGGCTTCATCGTCTTGAGGCTCTTCTCATTGATCAAGTGGTGTGACTCCTCATTGTAAGGGGTGTGTAGGGAGATGATATCGCACTCGCGAAGTAGCTCCTCGAGTGGAGCGTAGGTAACGCCCTCTTTTTTTGCCTCCTCTTCGGAGAGCTTGTGGCGCTTGTAGTAGTAGATCTCTGCGCCCATTGCCTTGAGGATTCGCCCTACGGCACGCCCTATATTGCCATAGCCTACGATGCCGACCTTTTTACGATAGATGTCTGTGCCCATACCATCGCTCAAAGAGCCTTTTGCACTAGAGCGCTGACGGCGCATGGTATGATCCCAAATCGCTATCCTACGAGTGAGGCCAAGGAGAAGTGCTACTGCCAATTCGGCCGTTGGCTGTATCACTGCTTGTGGGGTATTGCAGACGGTGATGCCTTTGCTATTGGCATAGGCGACATCGATATTATTGAAGCCGACTGCATAATTGGCAATCAACTTGAGGTGAGGGAAGTAGTCGATGACCTCCTTAGTAACAGGGATGGTAAATTCACTTCCTAGGATGGTAGCATCTTTGGGGAGACCTTCTAGTTTCTTGGGATCGAACTTCTCTCCTTCGGGGAGTGTCACCACCTCTACTTCCTCTTCTAGTGCCTCAAATCCTCTAGCCACGGTAGGGTGGAATAGGAATAGTAGTTTCTCTTTGTTCTGTGCCATAATGTATCTATACTTTAAAGGTTAATACCACTGTGAAGCGGCTCTATAACTGGGTTGACTACTCTTGCGATATCTAAGATCATGCAATAACTGGCTATTAACTCCAATCGTGAAGTTGTAGGACTTAAATGGTCCAAGTGGAATGAAGCTGGCCGACATACTCCAGCAGTGCAGGTCACGTGTAACGTTGCAGGTCATATTGGTGATCCGCTTTTCATCGAAGTTGTAGTTGGCAGAGAAGTTGAACCGCCAATTCTTTGTAGGGGAGAACTGGCCACTGAAACTTAGGTCGTGCCTCAGTTTGTAGCCAAACTCTTTCTTGGCGGGTATGAAGTCGCCCGTCATGAGTGATAGGTTGTAATTGAAGCTCAAGCTCCAGTCCATCCTATTCTTGAGATAGCCGTTGTGATCGAAGTCTTCGTGCGAACCACTACCTCCGCCCATAAGTGATCCCCCCTTTTTCTCACCACCTAATGTCGAAGAAGGTGGCTGGTCAAGTGTATTATCTTGAGTATTATTCTTATCGTCATCGTCCTTCTTTTTCTGCTTTGAAAATAAGTTGGCAATCTTATTGATCGTCTCTCGATTAAAGGTGTAGGAGAAAGAGGTACTTGTTCCTCTGAAGTGGCCTATTCCTTTGCCATTAAGTACCCTCAGCTTATCCACTCTGTAGGGAACAATTCGGCCATCATGCTCGTGATAATCCCAAAGATAGAGATCGAAAGCTCCGCCAAGACGGAGGGTGAAACTCTGCGATAGCCTCAGCGAGATAGAGGCAGATAGGTCACCCCACTGGAATGAGTCGGCTGCGAGATTATAGCTAGTAGAGAGGTTCAGCGACTCAATGAGACTTATCTTTTTGAACTCAGTAGAATCCTTCTTGATCTTCGCCTCTACGTTATTGGAGAGCGAGAGTCCTATGCTACCGCTCTTACCACGACCTGGTACGCCAAAGAGCTGACCCTCGTATGGTGAGACATACTGCTCAGCCTTACGGCCATCTGGCGTGATATAACGGAGATGCTCCCAATAGCCCCACCGTGGATCACCAAAGTCGGGTCTGTAATTGATAGAGATGGAGGGCTCCATACGATGACGTATCATATCCACCTTATCACCAAGGAATGGGAGAGGCTTCCAAAAGGCATAAACGGTAGTGGAGAGTGCCAATGAAGCACTAAAGTCAAACACTCTATTGAAGCCATAAGTAGTATCTGTAGGCACCACTTTATTCTGTGCAGGATCATAGGCGTGGGCGATCCTAGAGGAATACCACCTCTCATTATAATTGAGGGAAGGGGTCACCTTGATATAGTCGAAAAGGTCAAAGGATGCACTCACTGGGATAGAGTGGCTCATACCATTTTTCCAGTGACGGATTAGATTTTTCTTAAAGAATTCATCCTCCTTGGACTGTACGGAATTGCGCAATTGTCCAGAGTAGGAGAGGGAAATCTTTTCGTACCACCGCTCTCTACCCACCTGCTTCTTACGCTTAAATGGGTAGATCCTACTCATTGATATGGAGAGGTTGGGAAGGGTCACCGAAAGAGTCTTATCCCGTGACCTTTGATTGATATCCATAGAGCCCGATATACTCCATGGACTATTAGGGAAGCGCTGGCTAAAACTGATGCTAGAGCTCTTAGTATTCTCTCCCAACACCGCCTGATTGTAGAGCCCATCCAAGTTATTGTGGTTGTATGAACTAGTAGAGAAATTGACATTGGCCGAGAAGCTTCGATAAGGATTAGCTTTGGCATCCTGCTGGTGGCTCCACTGTATGCGGAAGTCACTAGACTTGCTGTAGTCGCCAGCGACCTTATCTCCTCGCTTAGTGACAATGTAGCTGGCATTGATGCTGCCACTATACCGGTACCGCTTACGGTAAGTCGACTGGGCCTGCACACCCCACGACCCTTTGGTATAGATATCTCCCGTAAGCTGTAGATCTAAGTAATCATTGATGGCAAAGTAATAACCACCATTACGTAGATAGAAGCCTCGATCCATCTCATCGCCATAAGTGGGCATAATCAATCCCGAAGAGCGAGAGGTAGTAAAGGGGAAAAAAGCAAAAGGCAATCCAATAGGTAGGGGCACATCTGCGATCACTAGATAAAGAGGGCCAGAGACTAGGTCTTTACCCGGGCGCACTTTTGCCTTAGTCAGACTAATATAGAAGTGCGGATGCTCGTGATTGTCACAAGTAGTGTACTTACCATCGAGTAGATTAAGTGTTCCGGTACTGGTCCGCTTAGTTCGCTCTGCGGTCACAAAGCCGTCACCTTGTTGGGTGACGACATCTGTGATATAGCCTTGCTGCGAATTGATATTGTAGTTGATACTCTTCGCCTCATAAGTCTCCTGATCATTGGTAATCTTAGCATAAATGCGCTCCTTTTTTAGCGAGTCAGGATAGTCGATGTAGGTGGAGTAGATATTTCCGCTATCAATCTCCATCTGCATAAAGTCGCCCTGAAGCTGCTGGTTTTCGTATTTCACCTGACCATTGCCATACATCCGAAGGAGGTTCCGCTTCGGTAAAATAACGATCGAGTCTTGACTCTCGAAGTCCAGAGGCGCCTTCAGCTGACTGAGGAGAGTAGAGTCAGTAGAGAGAGAATCTGTAGGAATAGTATCAGTCGAAAGACTATCCACCTTGAGACTATCCATCGCGAGAGGTCGCACCGAAAGACTATCCACAGCAAGGGAATCGCCCACTTCCAACGAATCTCTCAACTGCATATAGGCGGTTATGGCATCTATATCCGCCCTACTCCTCCCAGCTTTCGCACCTTGAGAGATGAGCAGAGAGCAGAGGATATACCCCACAAGGAGAATAAGTATATAGGGAGTGCCCTTACGTGTCACCACAGTGTTACCACAAAATACCGTCCGTACAAGTCCTAAACTCTCACAAAGATAATAAAATGACTTGAATAATCGAGCCTATCGCACCAAGTCACCGAAAAAGAGTATTGGAGCTATTGCTCGTAAAGCGCTTAAAGGCAATAGGCAAGTACTCAATCAAACGACTAGCCGTAAGTGATAGCTCGCAATAGTCACTGCTATAGCTCTCTGCAGCAAAGCCATGGATAAAGGCAGCTGCCACACATGCTTCGAGCTGTGGTACCCTCTGCCCAAGAAGTGCTAATACAATGCCCGTAAGCACATCTCCCGTGCCAGCTGTGGCT
>USJF01000052.1 GCA_900554935.1 uncultured Porphyromonas sp. | reverse complement strand
TATCACTATATCTTTCCGCATTTCACTTTTTTGTAGTAACTTTGCATTACAAACTTACTCATAAAATTCTATCTATGAGTCAACTTTTTCTAAGACAAGACACATTTGACTCAAATGTGCGATAATGGCACTTCGTGCAACATTCTCAATATACATAATGCTAGTTAATGCAGATGGGCTCTGAGCGTTTTAGGCCTTCCTGTCTAATGGAGGTTTACAATCGGATATAAATCATAGGGCTATAAAGCTGAAAATTGAGTTTGTAACTGAGCGATCAGTGAGTTCGAAACTCCACGTTGGCTGAGTTACAAACTCAATGATTACTTGGTTACAAACTCGCCTATACTTTGGGTTCGAGCTAGGTGAAACTGTTTGTTTTGGCACTTCTGATCGTTTCCCTTAAAGAGCCTTGCGGAATTGAGGGCTCTAGAGTGTCGCAACAGCTATAGTCCCAATGGGTTATCATCTGAGATCGCTATTTTAATTAACATTTGAGGCTCAAATATTTAACGTTCTTTTTGTTAATACAAAGAGAATAATGCGTACCTTGCTCACGTTATGAAGAAGTGGACGCTTTGGTTAATTGTTGTGGCTATGGCATTAGCCCTGATTGGGTTGCTACTGATGCAGCTCAATTATGTCGATGTGGTCTATCGATTCCGAAATGAGCAGTTTGATAGTCGTGTACGTCAGGCGCTCTCTTCGGTAAGTCAGGACGTAGAGCGCGATGAGATTTCGCGACTAGTCTCCGACCGCCTTGGCTTCTCCACCTCCTCTAGCCTTCTTTCGCTAGAGAATAATCTTAAAGACAAGAGCAAGCAATTGCAAGTCGATAGCCTACGCTTCGGCTTAGACCAATTGCCACAGGACCCCCTTCGGATTGCCCGTAAGCAGAGCCCCGATAGGATTCAGGAAGCCTCCAGAGAATTGATGAAGGCCTTTACGGAGCGGTATAGCGAAGTAAGGGAGATGGTGATTCAGCTCGCCATAGAGTCGGTGCGCGACAATAATCCGGCCCCCATCTACGAGCGCATATCCGAGCGAGACCTCGACCTACTGCTCAGTTATTACCTCACCAATAATGGCATCACACTGCCCTACATTTACGAACTCGTCGATAATAACCATAGAGCCTACTACAGTAGTGGCAGGATACCCCCTAGCGATGCCGATGCCACCTACACACAAGTACTCTTCCCCAACGACAATCCTTCGCACTTGTACTTTGTGAAGCTCTATATCCCAGGGAAGCAACAGCTCATCTCTAGTTCATTCGAATTCATCATCCCCTCCGCGGCATTTACCCTGCTCCTCTTTGTGGTTTTCACCATTACCATTGTCTCACTGGTGCGGCAAAAGAAACTCGAAGAGCTCCGCAAGGACTTCGTCAATAATATGACCCACGAGCTAAAGACCCCCGTTAGCACCATTATGGTAGCGAGCCAGATGCTTGCCTCAGACCAGATGGAAGCCTCCTCTGAGCGCCGTGAGAAGTGGATATCCAGTATCATGGCAGAGAGCCAGCGACTAGAGCTACTGATCGATAAGGTGCTACAGATGTCCTTCTTCGACCGAGACAAAGTAAAGCTGAAGCTCAAGTCGATAGATATGGAGGAGCTACTTCTCAACGTCACCAATATCTTCAGCCTCAAGGTAGAGAGCTACGAAGGAGAGATCGATATGGATCTAGGGGCGGAGCAAGCCACTGTAGAGGGAGATGAGATGCACCTTACCAATATCATCTTCAACCTCCTAGATAATGCCATAAAATACCGGAGTATTGAGCGGCCACCACACCTTACCGTCGGTACCAGTAGCGATGCCAAAAACGTTACTATTTACATTCAGGACAATGGCATTGGGATGAAGAAAGAACATGCCAAGAAGATATTCGACCGCTTCTACCGTGTACCAACCGGCAATCGGCACGATGTCAAAGGATACGGCCTAGGACTTGCTTATGTCCAGCATATCATCTCCCTACACCATGGGAAGATAGCTGTAGAGAGCGAGCTAGGCAAAGGGACAAAGTTTATTATTACATTACCAATAAAAGAATAGAGATTATGATGGAAGACGTAGTAAGAGTATTTCTATGTGAGGACGACGAAAACCTAGGTCCTCTACTCAGTGAGTTTCTAAATACCAAAGGGTATCAGACCGATCTTTACCAAGACGGACAAGAGGGTTGGGAGGCTTTTGAGCAACAACCAGACCACTGGAACATCTGCGTCCTAGACGTGATGATGCCCAAGATGGATGGCTTTGAACTAGCCCAGAAGATCAAGAGCAAAAACGATGCTGTGCCCATCATCTTCCTTACCGCTAAGACTCTAAGTGAGGACGTAGAGCAGGGATTCAAGCTAGGTGCCGATGACTATCTCAAGAAGCCATTCAACACCGCAGAGCTCACCATGCGTATCGATGCGGTGCTCCGCAGAGTACAGGGTAAGAAGCCAGAACCAGTTGCTTTTTACAATATCGGCGACTTTGTATTTGATACACAGAAGCAGATGCTTACCTTCAGGGATGAGGAGCCAAAACGACTCACCACTAAGGAGACCGACCTGCTGACTCTACTCTGTATGCACGCCAATGACCTGATGGAGCGCAACTATGCCCTCAAGACCATCTGGGGCGAAGATAGCTACTTCAATGCTCGTAGTATGGATGTCTACATCACCAAGCTACGTAAGCACTTAGCTCAAGATGAGCGTGTGGAGATTCAGAATAAGCACGGCAAGGGGTACAAGCTCATCACTCCTAATGCCAATAGCGTACCTACCGACGATAATACAGAGACCATATAATTATCCACAAAGGGTCGGAGGACTTCCACAAGAGCCCTCCGACCTTTACTTTATTACACACCATAAACTATGAATAAGATTTTAGCTGTACTTCTACTAGCCCTTACTACCCTTACCGCTAGCTACGCACAGTACTACGATAAAGAGCCCATTGGCACGGTATATGAGTATGAGATGTCAAATAAGCTGATGGGCACCTCCACAATTACTCAGACACTGAAAAAGGTGGAGGGCAATGTCATTACCTACGAAGTGGTGACCAAGGTGCCTGGCATGAAGCAGCCAATGACCATGGAGAATGCCCTTACCTTTGCAGATGGTAAGATGCAATATAGTGTGGAAAGACTCTTGGCACTGAGCAAAAACAGTATGCAGCAAGCTGGTATGGGCTCAAATATTGATATGAGCTTTGATGGCGAAGCGGGCTTTACTCCACTCCAAGGCAAAGTAGGGGATAAGCTCCCTCTGACCAAGGCTACTATCACCGCTAAGGTACAGGGAATGGAGCTTAACATCATCACTGAGATGACTAGAAATGAGATCACTGCTGTAGACGAAGAGGTGACCACTCCAGCCGGTACTTTTAAGACCATCAAGGTAGAGCAAGATGTAAAGACTACTACTCAGGCAATGGGGATGAATCAATCTCAAGTGACTAAGCAAATCACTTGGGTAGTGCCCAATAAGGGGGTAGTGAAAACCGAGACGACTACTATGGGTCAGGTAATGACCACTCAACTTGTTAAGATTACAAGACCATAAAGAGACTAGATGCTAGCACTGAATAATGTAGGCGTCTCTTTTGGGGCGGACAAACTCTTTTCGGACGTTTCTCTACAGGTCAATCCGAAAGAGCGTATCGCCCTCACCGGACGCAATGGGGCGGGCAAAACCACCCTACTCAATATCATTGCAGGTAAGAGAGAGCCCTCCGAAGGGGCTCTCTCCTATCCTACCGATATGGCGATCGGCTACCTACCACAGCACCTTCTGACTCAGGATGGGCATACGGTGCGTGAGGAGGCACGCCTCGCCTTTGATAAGGAATTGAAAATACAGAAGAGCGTCGACCGACTTACCCAAGAGCTAGCGGAGCGAACCGATTACGACTCCGATGGCTATATGGAGTTGGTACAACGGCTCGCCAATCATACGGAGCTACTGGCCCTCTATGCTCCTCAGGAGCAGGACGCACAGATAGAGCAGACCCTTAAGGGACTTGGCTTTGATCCAAGCGACTTCGACCGTCCCACGAGTGAATTTAGTGGTGGCTGGCGAATGCGTATTGAGTTGGCTAAGATCCTCCTCGGACGGCCCGACCTCCTGCTCCTCGACGAGCCGACCAACCACCTCGATATGGAGTCGATCGTCTGGCTAGAGGAGTTCCTCAAGCGAAGTAGTGCAGCGGTCATTATGGTGAGCCACGACCGCCGCTTTCTGGATAATACCACCACCCGCACTGTGGAGCTCTCCCTCGGGAAAGCGTTCGACTACAAGACCAACTTCTCGCACTACGAAGAGCTACGAGAGGAGCGCTACCAACAGCAACTCCGAGCCTACGAAAATCAGCAGAAGATGATCAAGGAGACCGAAGACTTCATTGAGCGTTTTCGCTACAAAGCAACCAAGGCGGTGCAAGTGCAGTCGCGCATCAAGCAGCTAGAGAAAGTAGAGCGAATTGAGGTAGAGGAGCTCGACCACCGTGCGATACACTTCCGCTTCCCTATGGCGGTGACAAGTGGCGCTTACCCTCTGATCACCAAGGAGCTATCGGTCGCTTACGGCACCCATAGAGTGCTACACGATATCGACCTCACCATAGAGAGGGGCGATAAGATAGCCCTTGTGGGAAAGAATGGCAGTGGCAAGACCACCTTTGTGCGGGCGGTGATGGGAGAGATACCACACGAAGGGGAGCTAAAGCTAGGTCACCAAGTAGAGACCGCCTACTTCGCACAGAATCAAGCCTCCCTACTAGATCCCCATCTTACGATCCACGAGACCATCGACCGAGTGGCAGTAGGAGACATCCGACTGCAGATCAATAATATCCTTGGTGCCTTTATGTTTGGCGGAGAGATTTCCGAGAAAAAGGTAGAGGTGCTGAGCGGAGGAGAGCGAAGCCGACTGGCGATGATCCGTCTGCTACTCAGCCCCTCCAACTTCTTGATACTCGATGAGCCGACCAATCACCTCGACCTCTCGAGTAAGGCGGTGCTCAAGGAGGCGATCCAAAACTACGATGGCACGGTACTGATCGTAAGCCACGACCGAGACTTCCTCGATGGGTTGGTCGATAAAGTCTTTGAGTTTAAGGAGGGCGGAGTGGTCAATCACCTTGGCGGAATGCAGGAGTATATCCGCAAGCTGCAAGCCAATGCCGTAGGCGAAGAAGTCCCAACTCAGAGCAATCAACCCCTTGAAAAGAGTGAGGGACGCCTTGATTACGAACAGCAAAAGGCACAGCAGAGAGAGGAGCGACGCCAGCAACAACAATTGGAGCGAATAGAGGCAACCATCACTCAGCTCGAGGATCAACTCGCCTCTATCGAGGAGCAACTATCTCATCAATCAACCCCTCAGCTCCTCACCGATTACGATACCACCTCCAAAGCCCTCCAAAAGGCAATGGCGGAGTGGGAGCAGCTCATCTGACCACTTGAGGAGCAACCACGGCCGATGGGTCGGATATCTGATTCGTAACCTATTGAGATACAGTCGGCTATAAGGGTGTTTGCCGAGTTACAAACTTAGTTGTTGGCGAGTTACAAACTCAGTCATCGATTAGTTTGTAACTTAGCCTTTCCTTAGTTTGTAACTCGCTATTTGCTGAGATCAGGTATCACACGTTTTGCCACCAAAAAACAGTGACCAACAGAAACATGTGTGGTACCTCGCCGAAAATAGGTAGCTTTGTGATACGAGAAAAACATTACAACTTAATTTTTTTTGGACAAAAGATGAAACAACTACGACTAACCCTAGCGATGGGTCTCTTACTCCTTCTTGCCCCAATGGCAAAGGCAGATAAGGGAATGTACTTGATCAATTCGATCAAGCAAGAGAATATGGATCGTATGCGGGAGCTCGGGCTGAAGCTCTCCCCCGAGGAGCTTTTCAGTGCCAATGGCAATAGCCTCTCTAGTGCTGTAGCGATCTTTGATAATGGCTGTACCTCTATCACGGTATCCAATGAGGGTCTACTCTTTACCAACCACCACTGTGGCTACCGCTCTATCCAGAGCCAGAGTAGTGTGGAGCACGACTACCTGAGAGATGGCTTTGTCGCGCACAATAGGTCGGAAGAACTTCCTATCGAAGGGCTCAAGGTGAAGTACCTCAGAGAGTTTGTGGATGTGACCGACAAAGTGACTGCGGGCACTGAAAATATGACCGATGAGATGGCTCGTATACAGGCGATTCAGATGGCTTGCGGATTACTAGTGGCTAAGTATGGCGATGATCCACATACTGATGCCGACGTCTATCCATTCTACGAGAATAATAAGTTTTACCTAGTGGTATACGACGTTTTCACCGACGTCCGTATGGTATTCGCTCCACCTACATCTATGGGTAAGTTTGGTGCCGATACCGACAACTGGATGTGGCCTCGCCATACCAATGACTTCTCCGTATTCCGTGTCTACGCCGGTAAGGGCAATAAGCCAGCCGACTACTCTCCCAATAATAAGCCTTACAAGCCTCGCCACTTTGCCAAGGTATCGGTCCGTGGTGTGAAGGATGGAGACTATGCCATGACCATCGGCTTCCCAGGTAGCACCGACCGCTATCTCAGCTCTTGGGGTGTAGAGAATCGTATCGTGAATGAAAACGAGCCTCGTATCCTCGTCCGTGGTATCAAGCAAGATATCTGGATGAAGTACATGAATGCCGAGCAAGCTATCCGCATCCAGTATGCCAGCAAGTATGCCGGTAGCTCCAACTATTGGAAGAATTCGATCGGTATGAATAAGGGGCTTCGCTGCCTTAATGTGGTGGAGAATAAGCGTCAGATAGAGCGCCAGTTCGCAGAATGGGTAGCTGCCAACCCAGCTCGTGTGGCAAAGTATGGCACCGTGCTAGATAGCCTACGGATCCCACTAGAGGCGATGGGCAAGCTCTTCTACAACTTCACCATCCTCTCCGAGGCGATGAGCGGTACAGAGTTCCGCTCCTTCGTAGCCATGCCTTCGGAGGATATCACTAATTTTAATGCCGATGCCCTTTACAAAGACTTCAGTACCAAGGTAGGGCAAGCCACCCTTCCAGCTATGCTCAAAGTGACGAAGGAAAAGGTAGATCCTGAGTATCTGCCTAGCATCTTTGAGGAGATCCAGAGCAAGTTCGGCGGTAATTATGAGGCCTATGCACAGTACGTTTACGATAATTCTGTAGTGCTCCACAAAGATCGTATGGTAGAGGCGCTCAAGAATTATGAGCTATTTGCCAAGGCACATGATACCGACCCCGCAGTAGTGATCAATAATAGCTACAGAGATGCACTTATGAAGCTCTTCAATGAGATCAATAAGTACCAATATCAGTATGCCAAGGGGCGTCGCCTCTTTATGGCTGGTCTGCAGGAGATGAGTAAAGAGTACCTACCTAGTGATGCCAACTTCACCATGCGTCTCAGCTACGGCTCCGTAGGTGGCTATCGTCCTTATGACGGTGCTTGGTACGATTACTATACCACCGAGGAGGGAGTATTGGAGAAGCAAGATCCTGAGAGCACCGAATTTGCCGTACAGCCCGAGATACTCGATATGATGCGTAATAAGGAGTTTGGTAAGTATGCCGATAAGGATGGACACCTACACCTCTGCTTCATCAGTAATAATGATATCACAGGTGGTAACTCTGGTAGCCCTGTCTTTGATGGCGAAGGCAACGTGATTGGCTTAGCTTTCGACGGCAACTGGGAGGCGATGAGTGGCGACATAGAGTTTGAGCCAAATCTTCAGCGAACCATCAGCGTAGATATCCGCTACGTCCTTTGGGCGATCCAGCACTGGGGCAAGGCCGACTACTTGATCCAGGAGCTCACCCTTGTGAAGTAATCGAAGTAACCATTGAATAGACCCTGCTGACAGGCGTTACGCATTAGAAGGTTCTTACCATATGGTTTTTAGTGGGGTGTCTATGAGCAAGGACCTCGACAGAGGTCCTTGCTAAATAGGCACAGGTCAAGGCACGAAGTGCCGAAGACCTGTGTATAGATGAGACTGTTCCTTTCCCCTCGCACCCTGCAAGACTATTGGGATAAAAACATTATCCCTTACACCCAAATCGCAGGGAAAATCCTCTACCAGCTCTCAGACATAAACAGAATACTGAGTGAGAACT
>USJF01000051.1 GCA_900554935.1 uncultured Porphyromonas sp. | reverse complement strand
TTATAAGTGAGGAGGTGGTTGGTTAGCGGATGCTTTGGATCTTCCAGTTGCCCTCTTCTTTGAGTAGATAAATAGTAGAGGTTTTGTATTGGCCTCCATCATCACCAATGGCTTGTTTGGTATCTATAGTCATCTCTACGGTTGCTTGGTTATCCTCCTTGCTTTTCTCATCAAAAGAGACATAATCAGCGACATTGGTGCTGACCTCTTTCTCCGCAATGGCGTTGTATACTTTTAGCGACTTAGAAACAACATTTAATCCCTCTATTGCTAGAGAGACCTCGGTATCGCTTAGGGCTGATGCATCACTTGAGATCAATTTCATGGCCTCACCTTTATTGCCTTCGTTTAGGTAATTGAAGAAGTCCTTCGACACCTTCTCGGGGGTATTGCCACCTATCGCAGAGCATGCTGCGAGTGCAAAGGTGAGTACTACAATGGATAAATAGCTTGTAATCTTTTTCATATCAATATCTATTTTGTAAGTTTACTCTATATACTCAGCGTCGTAGATTTTCCACTCCCCATCTTCTACAATCAAATAGCACTTGAAGGTCTCCGTGAAAGCATACTCATAGTCAAATGTTGATCCAGTATCTATAGTTGCTCGCACAGTTGCCTCCTTTCCATCATTATAGATTTCGGCAAACTCCATATAGTCCATAAGATCTGTACTAACGTAATCATGAAAGGAGGATTTGTAAAGCTCCAAGCCATCTCTTATCGCCTCAAATTCTTCCATGAGATTGTACAAATTCTCTTGTTCCTCTCGTGTCCAAGAATCCTGAGCAAAGTGCATCTTAGCCCCTATCTCACTGCCAGAGCCTAGTTGTCTAAAGAAATCCTCAGTGATCTCTACAGGTGTAGAGGCAGCCTCTTTTTTACCTAGAAGAGAGCAGGATGTTAGTGCAAAAGAAAATAGCACAACGGATAAAAGAGTTGCTAATCTATTCATAATCCACAGTCAAATTTAAGTGATAGATCGTTTCTTCTGCGAATATAGTTAAATAAATTGAGGCGACATGGCATTACCTCATAAAAACAACGACCTATTTAGGCATGGTATTCCCAGCGACTGGACGGATAATGGCGACCATATCATATAAATAGGGGAGACTATCCTAGAATAGTCTCCCCTATTTATATATAAAAGCTAGTTACGCCTTGGGAGCTTTACTCACTAGGGAAAGCTCGTCGAGCTGCTCTTGGTCGAGGATGGATGGGGCATCAATCATCACATCGCGTCCGGAGTTATTCTTTGGGAAGGCGATGGTATCACGGATGCTATCTAGCTTGGCAAATAGCGATACCCATCGATCGAAACCATAGGCGATACCTCCATGAGGAGGAGCACCATACTTAAAGGCATTCATCAAGAAGCCAAACTGCTGCTCGGCCTTTTCGTCGGTAAATCCAAGGACTTCAAACATCTTTTTCTGTAGTTGGCTATCGTGGATACGGATAGATCCGCCACCTACCTCTACACCGTTGACCACCATGTCATAGGCATTGGCACGTACTTCGCCTGGGTTGGTGTCTAGGAGTGGAATATCTTCGGGCTTTGGTGAAGTGAAGGGGTGGTGCATTGCGTAGTAGCGCTGTGTCTCATCGTCCCATTCAAGTAGGGGGAAGTCAACTACCCATAGGCAGGAGAAGGTATTTGGATCCATTAGCCCTTCTTGGTCGGCTACATGAAGTCGGAGGGTACCGAGTTGTTTGCGGGTCTTCATCGCATCATCGCCACTTAGTATCAGTATAAGGTCGCCTGCCTCGGCCTCCATTGCTTTGGCCAATTGCTGAAGCACTTCAGGGGAGTAGAATTTATCCACACTACTCTTTACCTCTCCACCTTCGGCTACTCTGGCGTAAACCATTCCTTTGGCGCCTACTTGTGGTTGCTTTACATACTCTGTGAGCTGGTCGAGTTGCTTACGTGTGTAGCTAGCGGCACCCTTTACGCAGATACCTCCGATGTACTTAGCCTCATCAAAGACTTTGAAGCCGTGCCCTTGTAGCACCTCCATTAGCTCCACGAAACGCATCCCAAAACGGGTATCGGGCTTATCGCTACCGTAGTACTTCATCGCATCGTGCCAGCTGATACGTGGGTAGGCTTCGGTCTGCTCAATACCAAGAATCTCGTGGAAGAGATGCTTGCTTAGTCCTTCGAAGGTATTGAGGATATCTTCCTGCTCTACAAATGACATCTCGCAGTCTATCTGGGTAAACTCGGGCTGGCGATCGGCACGTAGGTCCTCATCACGGAAGCACTTTACAATCTGGAAGTAGCGGTCAAAGCCAGCCACCATCAGTAGTTGCTTGAATGTTTGTGGCGACTGTGGAAGGGCGTAAAACTCCCCTGGATTCATACGGCTAGGTACCACGAAGTCTCTCGCACCCTCGGGGGTGGACTTGATAAGTACTGGGGTCTCTACCTCTAGGAAGTTGAGTCCATCTAGGTACTGACGAATGGCGATACCCATTCTGTGGCGTAGCTCGAGATTGCGACGCACTGGGGAGCGACGTAGGTCAAGGTAGCGGTACTTCATACGTAGCTCGTCGCCACCATCGGACTGATCCTCAATGGTGAATGGCGGAGTCTCTGATTGATTGAGCACCGTGAGTGAGGTGACAATCACCTCAATTTCGCCTGTCTCTAATTTATCATTTTTAGATGAGCGCTCTGCCACTTTGCCCCTTACCTGAATCACGTATTCACGTCCTAAGTGGGCTGCTTTTTCGGCGAGCTCTGCATTGTGCTCTTGGCTAAATACTAGCTGTGTGATGCCGTATCTATCACGAAGGTCGATGAAGCTCATACCTCCCATACGGCGATTTCTCTGTACCCATCCTGCGAGGGTTACCTCTTCTCCGATGTTGGCTGCACGGAGTGCACCACAAGTTGTTGTCCTATACATATCTCTAAATATCTTATTGTCTTATTTCAAGACTCTATCTTACGTAGTCGTACTAGTGTTATCTTATTACCGGTTGCTCTCAGCACTTGTATTTGGAAGTGTGGAGGGATGGTAAATTCTTCTCCCGGGTCGGGTATTTCCTGGCTGTAGTGTAGGATAAATCCTGCTAGTGTCTGGTAGTCTTCGTTCTCGGGAATCTGTAGGTCGAATTGCTCATTAAGCGTATCCACTTCAGCGCGTCCAGAGATGATATATTCATTCTCCCCTACCTGTCGCATGGCGATCTTCTGAGTGTCGTGCTCATCCTCAATATCGCCAAATATCTCCTCCACAATATCCTCTAAGGTCACCATCCCCGCTGTGCCACCTAGCTCATCTACCACAATAGCTAGGCTTCGCTTCTTCTGCATCAGTTGCTTCAAGGCGTTCTCGGCAGGGAGAGATTCGGGAATGAAGATCGTGGAGAGTATCCGGCTTTGCCATTCTTGCGAATTACCCAACCTAAACATCTCAATGCTATGGATATAACCGGTGATATCATCGATATCTTCTTTGTAGACAGGGAGCTTGGAGAAGCCTGTTTTATCAAATATCTCGATCAGCTCCTCCCTCGTGAGTTTGTCGCTCACGGCGGTGATCTCATTGCGAGGTACGAGGCAGTCTCTTATTTTAATATCAGAAAACTCGAGCGCATTTTGTAGAATACGCGCTTCATCGGCATTTTCTTGCTGATTGACATTGCTCTCAATAAAATAGTCGAGGTCTACCTTGGTAAGTGGTTGTACATTGTCATCCTCATTCTTCACACCAAAGAGTTTGAAGAAGATCTTGCTAATCCATCCAATCAGTAGCGTGATGGGGTAGAGTAGGATGTAGATTAGGAAAAAGGGCAGTGTGATAAGGCGTATCACGATATTGGGCTTCGCCTGCCCTATCGCCTTAGGGATATACTCGGCGAAGACAATGACAAAGGCGGTGGAGATAATAGTCTGTACCATCACTACTGAGAAGTCGCTGTGCAGCACTGCGCTGAGGGGTTGCTCTAGCGCCTTGGCAATCAAGAGGCCGTAGACTACATTGACAATGTTATTGCCCACCAGCGCTGTGGTGATGAATCGGCTCCCATTCTTGTAGAAGTGGGTGGCGATACGTGAGATGGTATTCTGACTACTTTTATCCAGCTCCACTTTGAGCCGGTCGGCAGAGACAAAACTGATCTCCGACATACTGAAAAAGGCGGAGCATAGTAAGCAGATGATGATGGCTAGGTATATCATAGGTGGCTACTTCTTAGGCGCTGGCAATGGAGTCGTTACTTGGGATTTAGCGACTACTAGGCTATCTTTAGCCTTTGTGATACTATCGGCCGGCGCTAGAGGTTTATCCTCCACATCCACATGCCCTGAGGAGGAGTAAAGCTCGTAACGGGTCATATTTTGATTACTCTTAAAGCCATACTTGCTCTCTATTAGTTGCCCGGTGCTTGGTATGATGGTGGTATGCTCGTGAGAATATACCTCCGACATCTCTTCATCCCAGTAGAGCGAATGCCCATAGTAGCGCTGACCTTCACGGCTTAGCACCTCAACATTCCCGATTAGCTCCCATAGCTTTTTATCCTGGTAGTAAAAGGCGGTATCGGCCTTGATAGAGGCTTTGATATTGAATAGCGTATCAAACTGCTCTACATATAGCCCCTTGGGAAAATACCATTTTGCTTCTGGTTCGCTGTATGTATACCAGACAGGTGACTCTAGCTTGTACTTCGTAACCCCACTATCCGAGACGAGCGATGAGACATCTCTCGTCACCATCGTATAGGGTAGGGAGTCCACCTCTTTGATCAGGGTATCTCCCTTCTTGCTTTTACAGGCAGAAAGAGAGAGTGTAATGTAAAAAAGGATACCAGCACAGACCCATATACTGGGCTGTGCTAGTATCGTTCTCCATATATTTCGTGACGAGATATCACTCATAGACTCTTCGCCCCTTAGGGGAAAAGTAGGGCGCTCTTATCGTGTACGGATAGTGGTCGATTCGCCGATCCAACCGCCTACCGTAAAGGAGGCACCTGGAGCAAGGTCAGGGTGCATAAATACATCCTCCTTTGCTGGGAAGTGCTGGCTATAAGTATTGATCAGCTGGTTAGCCTCACTGGCCACACTAGAGTCCATCGCCTTAGCGCGCTGAGCCTTGTCCACTGCTAGGCAGTATACTATACGCTGCTTGATAGGATCATCAGGATAGATACTCTTAGCGGTAGAGGCATACATATTGGCGATCAATAGCATAGGCGCACCGAAGCCACTCTTGTGAGCCATCGCCTGATTAGCATACGAGCGAGCAGCGCTGTAGCTATTTTGCTTGTAGCTCATCACGGCGAGCATATAGTAGATCTCACCCTTCTTCACATCATTGGTGCTTAGCTCAATAGCCTTCTCATAATACTCACGAGCGCGGCTATACTTATTCTCCTTGAAAGCCTTATTGGCAATACCGGTAGCAGCATCGGCCGTTGGCTCGATATTGAATAGATGCTCCGACATAGCGAAGTAGACATTACTCTCAGTACAGCCTACAGCTTGTAGCAGTGCAATCGTTTTAGACAGAAACTCCTTATCTGCCTTGTGCGACTCCACCTGAGGAGCATATACCTCCTCCATCACCTCGCAACTAGCAGCACCACTCTGCGCAAACATCGCCTGAGCATTCTCTCTGTAAGTATTGTAGGCAGAGACACCCTTCTCATCACCAGCAGCCTCAAGCTGACTAATCTTCTGAGCATAGTAGCCATCCACCATCATATACTCATCCACATACTTAGCCTTGAGAGCAGGATTCTTAAACATCCTAGCCATCGAAGCATAGGCAAATTGCGACAGCGCTAGAGGATCCGTCTCAGCGCCCTTCTCCTTCACCACAGGCTCCAGCCAGCTATAGATCAAGTCGTAGTCCGAGTCATTGCCCATCAAACGCATATAGTCAGAGACCTTATTACCGAGGATATAATCCACTCCACTCTTAGGGTCATCTCCGAAGTACTTGATACGAGTATCGTACATCTCCATCAGCTTCTTCGTCCACTCCCTCTTCTCCTCAGGAGTCTGGCTCTGATCTGCCTTCCAATTAAGTAGCTCCGCACCTATAATATAGGTATCCTTGCTCGCAGCAGGGCAAGCCTCATACACTTTCACCCAAAAGTCATAAGCATCCTTAAAGTTATTGCTCTGGTGATAGGTCTTGTAGAATGAGATATTCCTACGGCACTGAATACTATCATTGCCGTGACCGAAAGGAGTCCCCGACTCCGCACCAGTTTGTGCACTCACAGATACCAAGCCAAGTAGGCTCACAAGCAGAGCCGACAGTAGTAAAAATCCTCTTTTCATCTTTATTCCTCTTTTTAATATGTTTGCCTTTTCATTACCGCTGAATGCCCTCCAGCCATTACTCTTTTCCTATTGGATGGCTAGCACTGCATTCGGTTTATTCTATTAGTAGATTTTTAGTTTCCTAAACCACGTTTCATTGAAATTCAGACTTAGCGATAGCTTCAGCATATCCTGCGAAAAGCTCTTTTGGAGCGTAGAGAAGTCACGGCTATACTCCAAAGTAAGATTGACCATCGACGTCCTATCACTGCCAAACATCGATACCGGCATCCCCAGTCCAAAAGAGGCACCCACCGTCTGCACCTGCCCTATCGAAGGGATCGATAGATAAGAGGTGCGATAGTTGATACCCCCACGGTAGTATATCCTTTTGTAGTAGCTTCTAGCGTAGGTATCTGGCGCCACCTGAACCCCGATAGCCCCTCTGTAGCTATTCTTCAAAGTCACCTGATCATTCTTAAAAGGGTTGCTGATAGCTTGTCCACCCCATAGCTGCGCCTCAAAGTCGGCGGCCAAAGTCATCTTCTTCGGCATATCCCACGCCACACCTACGCCTACCTTGTGCGGAAGTGCTGAGGGGAGATTCAGTAGGCGACTACTGATGTTGGGCTTATTCTTAGAGCCAAAGTTGGTGTTGGTAAAGCTAAATAGCTCAGGGCTAAACTTCATCTGAGGCGCATAAGTCAATCCCAGCGTCAGCTCATCTTGCGCCTTAGTGGGGAGATGAAACTTATACTGTAGCCCAAGGTCCACGCCCCAGTTGTCTAGTCGAATAGTGTAGCTCTGAAAATCCTGTGATAGCACCTGCGCATTGGGTATCAGATGAACCGTGTGGGTCAATTTGCCAAAGTGATACTTCACATTGGCACCCGCATAAAGCCCCTTGAAGAGCCTTGCCCCAACGCCCAGATAAAACGATTGTAGCGACCCCCTCCCCACAAAAGACTGACGGATGATATTGGCATGTTTACGCCCCTCAATCGTCACATCATTCAGCAAACTATAGCCTACACTAGAGAAGGGCACAATACCAGTGCTCACCGCGACCCTATCCTTATAGACCGGAAATTGGAGCGCCAAGTAGTTGAGCCCACCAGTAATGGCGTCGTGCCTTTCCTGTGCATCCTTATTATGTGCCCAATTGATAGAAGCGGCTATATCCATCACAAACGATAGCGAGTCGGTAGCCCCATACGCAGCAGGGTTTTGGAGGTTAATCAACTTGGGGCTACTCATAGCGATGCCCACACCACCCATACCTCGCCAGGCTACAGGAGCATTTTGGCTCAGTGAGCCATACCCCAGACGAGTGATGGGCGTAGAGACATCCCCCTGAGCCTTGGCAGTACCATTCCCTATCATGCTCATCGCCACTATAGCTATGAGAGCTAGGCAAAGGCGAGAAACTTCCTTTATTATATATCTGCTATATCTGCGCATTTTATTCATCTATCGCTACTTTCTCTTGGTTGGTATAAACTACTCGCAAATTTAGGGAAATTATTTGAGATGGTCGCTATTGTGCAGAGTCCAAATCAGGGGTTACGCATTAGAAATATAAAAGCACCCTGGAGGGTGTCACTCAGATAGCCCCCAGTGGGAGGGCGTAGCCCGAAGACCGGTGAGACTTGATAATAATAGTCGGCAGCGAGACTCACTAAGATCTCACTCTGCCGACTATCTATAAGGCGTGCGCCGAGGAAATTGTAAAAACTCCGAAATTAAGGATTTGAGGATGGCCAATGCTCTGAAATCCACCGGTACCCACAAGGAGTACACTGCCCGAAAGCAGTCGAGGCCAGTCATCACATCAGTCCAATGATCTCGGAACTGTAATAAATTGATGAGTTTCGCATTTGCTCGACGCACGTTGTCTCTCTCTCACATCCCCACCAAAGGTAGCCCACCGGCTCCTTCCTTTCACAAAGATAGCTTTAATTCTCAATAACACCAAATCTCCCTCAGATTAAGACAGGGGTTACGCATTAGATAGCTCTTGCCGTATGGTTTTTAGCGGGGTGTCTATTAGTAAAGACCTCCGCAAGGAGGTTCCTATAAAGCACCCGACAGGGTGCCATTCAGCTAGCCCCTGGTCAAGGCACGCAGTGTCG
>USJF01000050.1 GCA_900554935.1 uncultured Porphyromonas sp. | reverse complement strand
TAATCTATAATCCATTCATTTATTATGACCATTAAAAAGCTACTCCTAGTAGGTGCTACCAGCCTACTAGCCCTTTCGGCTCTAGCTCAGAGCCACGAACCAAGTTGGATACGGCAAACTGCCCTAAGCCCAGATGGAAAGGAGATCGCCTTTACTTATATGGGTGACCTCTACACCGTACCAGTCTCTGGCGGATTGGCCAGGCAGATCACCTCTCACCCCGCTTACGACCAAGCACCTGTTTGGAGCAAAGATGGGCAGAAGCTCGCCTTTGCATCGGATAGAGAGGGCAACTTCAATGTCTATATCACCTCACGCATCGGAGGAAGTGCCACCAGAGTGACCCTCGGTAGCACACGGCAGATTCCAGTGGCCTTTCTAGATGATGAGACGATCCTCTTTGATAGCTATATTCGTCCTGCTAAGGAGATGGGGCTCTTCCCCTCAGGGATGTTCACCCAGCTGTATCAGCAAAAGATATCAGGGAGCCGGCCCAAGATGTTCTCAGCTATCACCATGATAGAGCCCTCAATAGGAGCCGACGGACGCATCCTCTACACCGACCTCAAGGGGTATGAAGATAAGTTTAGAAAGCACCACACCTCCTCTGTGACTCGTGATATTTGGCTATACAATCCCACCGATAAGAAGCACCAAAAGCTCACCACCTTCAAGGGCGAAGACCGCAATGCCCTTTGGCTTCCTGGGCAAAAGGAGTACCTCTACACCAGCGAGGCAGATGGCACACTCAATATATATAAGGGGAGCCTAGAGGGAAAGGCAGCAGTACAGCTCACCCACTTCGAGAAGCACCCTGTCCGCTATATGAGTATGGACCAGCAGGGCAATGTCGCCTTTTCCTGGAATGGCCAGCTCTACTATATGCCACTTGGTGGGGAGCCTACCAAGGTGGCACTGCAGGTAGTAGCCGACTACTCCAAACCCGAAGTAGAGTACCGCACCATCACCCGAGGTGCAACGGACTACGCACTGTCTCCCAATGAAAAGGAGGTGGCAATTATAGTCCGTGGTGATGTCTTTGTTACCAATATCGAGTACGGCACCACCCGCCGCATCACCAACACCCCCGAGCAGGAGAGAGACCTCACCTGGAGCCCAGACGGCCGAAAGCTGGTCTACTCTGCAGAACGAGGTGGACAATGGAATCTCTATATGACTGAACTAGCGAGGGAGGCGGATAAGGAGTTTGTCTACGCCAAAGAGTTCAAAGAGACTCAGCTCACCAATAATAGCGAGCTACCTTCGTTCCAGCCTGTATTTAGCCCCGATGGCAAGGAGATTGCCTTCCTACGTGATCGCTCGGCTATCTACGTTCTCAACCTCGCCAGCAAGTCTGAGCGAGAGGTAATGAATAAGAAGTACCAATACTCCTACTCCGATGGCGACCAAGACTTCGCTTGGAGCCCCGATAGCAAGTGGATCATCACAGAGTATATTGGCATCGGTGGATGGAATAATAAGGATGTGGCCATCATCAAAGCCGACGGCAGTGGCACCACCCACAACCTCACCGAGAGTGGTTACTCAGAGGGATCAGGTCGCTTCGTACTCAATGGCAAAGGCATCATCTTTGCCTCCGATAGAGCCGGCTTCCGTAGCCACGGTAGCTGGGGCGCGGAGTACGACCTCTATTTGATGTTCTTAGACCAAGAAGCCTACGACGCATTTATCCTTGATAAGGAGGAGCGTGAAAAGCTACTGCCAAAGAAGGAGGAAAAGAAGGAGGAGAAGAAAGAGGATAAGAAAGGCAAGAAGGATAAAAAGGCAAAGGAGGAGACCAAAGTGGTGGCTCCACTTACCTTCGACCTTGCTCAGCGTGATTACCGTACCATTCGCCTCACACGCACCAGCGGTTTCCAAAGCGACTTCGCTATGAATCCTAAGGGCGACAAACTCTACTATCTCGCCTACTTCGACGATGCCACTAACCTCTACGAGATGGATCTGGCAGAGAAAAAGACCGAGATGCTACTCGCCGACGTCGGCAATGGCCGGCTAGAGATGGGCAAGGATGGCAAGACCCTCTATCTATTCTCCGGCAGTGGAATGTACAAGATTGAGGGCAAGAGCAAAACCCCAATCAGCTTTGCCGCTAAGTTTGAGTACCGTGGTGCCAAGGAGCGTGAGTATATGTTTGACCACGTAGTAAAGCAAGTCCAAAATAAGTTTTACGATCCAAAGCTACACGGAGTTGACTGGAAAGGCTATGCCGATAACTATCGTGCCTTCCTCCCTGAGATCAATAATAACTACGACTATGCCGAGATGCTCTCCGAGCTACTCGGTGAGCTCAATGCCTCTCACACTGGGGCAAGATACGGTGGTCGCCCTGCTAATAGATCAACCGCTTCGCTCGGACTATTCTACGACGATAGCTACGAAGGGGTAGGCGTGAAGATCGCCGAAGTGATCCCCGGTGGTCCAATGGACAAGGCCAAGTCTATTGCCAAGCCAGGAGTGATCATCACCAAGGTAAATGGCGAGGAGATCGCCCCCGATAAGCCTATTGAGTACTATATCAATGGGCACGCTGGCGAGTGGATGACCTTCACCCTCAAGGGAGCCGACCAAAAGGAGGTAGAGGAGCAGGTTAGGCCCGCTGCCCGATGGGAGGAGAGTGAGCTACTATACCGCCGTTGGGTAGAGCAGCGTGCCAAGATGGTAGAGGAGTGGAGCGGTGGCAAGATCGCCTACATCCACGTGGAGGGAATGGACAGCCCCTCTTTCCGCAAGACCTTCAAAGACCTACTTGGTAAGTATCGCCACTGCGATGCAGTGATCGTGGATACCCGCTTCAATGGCGGTGGCTGGTTGCACGAAGACCTTGTTACCCTACTTACGGGCAAGCTCTATAGCAAGTTTGCACCAAGAGGGCAGTTCATAGGTAATGACCCCTTTGCACAGTGGACCAAGCCCTCTGCAGTGCTGATGAGCGAAGGCAACTACTCCAATGCCCACGGCTTCCCATGGGTTTATAAGACCCTAGGCATCGGCAAACTCATAGGTGCACCAGTACCTGGGACTATGACTGCCGTATGGTGGGAAACTCTTGTAGACCCATCAATCGTATTTGGTATCCCTCAGGTCACCGTAACAGATGTCAATGGCAATGCACTCGAAAATCACCAGCTCGAGCCAGATATCCTCATCTACAACACTCCTGAGGAGGCTCAACGCAATTACGATGCTCAGCTCAAAGCGGCCGTCGATGAACTGATGAAGAAGTAACTAAATACCAACCCATAATGACCGAAAGGTGGAGCTACCTCCGTGTGGCTCCACCTTTTTTATACTCCCCTACCCCCCTCCTCTTCGCTCAGTACAGAAGGCTCAAAAACAATAGTCCAAGGGGAAGCCCTCTCACCCTAACACCTCCAACGCCCTGAAAATCAGCACAAAAAAAACAAGGCATTATCCCCACACCATATCTCGCCTATCGCCCAATTACAAACTAAGCCATCACTAAGTTACAAACTAAATATCCACCTTTTATAACCAAATGATTTACAACCGATTGAGAAACAATATCAGACAGAGATATTAATCACTGAAAGTTTATCTACATCATCAAGAAACTGCCACACAAAGTCGATAAGGACTTTTATTCGCCGTATGGATTTGTGCAACAGGCTCTTGCAATGCGTATACCCTATAGCCATTTTATTCGTCCATCTCAGTTTTTTTTTGTTATCTTTAATCACAAGTTAAGCAGATTAATTTTATTTCAACGACCTAATCACTATGAGGATAGATAAGATACTATTTGGTTGGTTACTTCTCCCCTCGGTGGTAGGTACTACCCACCTAAAGCTAAAAATAGTTAATACTCACGTATTTTTTGGTTTTATGCGTTTCTATTATTAAATTGCAAATGTCTATAAATTTTCTATTAGATTCTAGCATATAAGAGAAATGATTTAACTCTTCCTATATAAGGATTTAAAGAGTAAATAACATACAGACCTAACTGTCTAAAGGAGCGGATACCGAAAAGCTTATAGAGTAGGTAATCATTTTAACAAAAAAAGACAACAATGAAAAAGTTTTTATTATCTTCGGCTGTTGCCTTATTTGCCTCTATTGGTTTAGCTTCAGCATCGCCTCAGTACGTTATTACAGACTGTGGCACCACACGCAAAATCCCTGACAATGCGAGTGAACAAGATGCTTGCGACTACGTTGATGTGTACTCTAACATAGATTGTGGCACATCTTATAATTAACTTATGAAGCTTACATATGGTAGTTTACCATAGGTAACATGGAGTAAAGAGAGGGGGAAAGGAGCGACAGACACTCGTCCCTCTCTCCACTTATTATATTTCAACGACCTAATTATTATGAGGATAGATAAGATATTACTTGGTTGGATACTTCTCACTTTGGTGGTAGGTACTACTGCTTCAGCACAGGAGAAGGAGATGGTACATGCAAGGGTACATTATACGGCTATCTACCATCAATTTGAGGAGCAAAAGGGAGCTATTGAGGATGAGGCGATTCTGGACATTGGGGATAAGGTATCTCACTTTTATGGTCTGAATAATGTCCAACGGCAATTGATTCAGGATCGGGTTTTGGCACAAGGAGGTACTGTAGGCGATGTGAGGAATGCATGTGAGCGCGCTGGCTACCGCAGGTCTCAGCTGATGTATCAACTGTGGAAAAACTATCCCGCTACCAACCAGCTCACCTTTGTGGAGAAGACCTTCAAGCATCTGAGGTACACGGAACCGATGATGCGACCCGAGTGGACCTTGGTGCCAAAGGATAGCATCATAGCAGGCTATCACTGCCAGCAAGCGACCACTGATTATCGGGGCCGGCATTGGACGGTATGGTTTACTCCTGAGGTCACCTACAGCGATGGTCCGTGGATGCTCTATGGGCTACCAGGACTTATCTTGCAAGCGGAGGAGAGCGAAGGGCTTTTTTCATTCTCCTGTACTCAGATTGAGCGCATTGAGGGGGAGCCTCTCTTCTTTCCCAATCAAAAATATGTGGAGTGTACACGACAAGAGTACCGCGACCTGATGAAGTTGTTTTGGAAATCGCCTGATGCACTATTTGAAAAGCTAACTGGATTTAGGAGCCGAGGAAAGGATCAGCTGGGCAATGATATCGTCTACCCTGAAAGGACAGCCCTATTTTTGGATAAGGAATGACGGAAAGTAGCATGCGTTGGACTTCTTTATGCCTAGGGATATTGCTCTCGCTATTGTCTGCTCAAGCGATAGCTCAAGAGAGCTATCATGGGCGAGTAGTAGATGAGAAGGGAGCCCCTATCCGAGATGTCAATGTATTGCTCTACCGCACGGAGACGTCTCTCGTCGCCTACGGTTTTACTGGGGAGGATGGGAGATTCCAAATAACCACCAAGGAGGGTACTCGCCCAGTGGCGATAGGCTTTATGCTACTCGGCTATGAGACGAAGCGAATAAAGATTGAGGAGTACAGAAATGGCAGGGATATTCAGCTACAAAGCACCACTTTCGAGCTAAGGGAGGTGGATATCCGACCTGAGAGGGTTCGGCAAAGTCAAGACACATTGGTTTATACCGTATCTACCTTTAAGCTCAGTCAGGACCGAAGCATCGCCGATGTGATCAAGAAGATGCCTGGGTTATCGGTTCGCACCGATGGTCGCATCACCTTTGAGGGAAAGCCGATCAATAAGTTTTACATAGAGGGGCTCGACTTGCTCGGTTCGAAATATGCCCAGGCGAGTGAAAACCTGAATGCTGACATGATCCAAGAGGTGCAGGTGCTACAAAATCACCAACCGATAAGGAGCTTAAAGGGGGTGCAATTTAGTGAGCAAGCCGCCCTCAATATTATTCTAAAAGATGAGGTGAAGAATACCTGGACCGGCATTCTCAATGCGGGGATAGGCACCACGGCACAAGGATCGAGTGAACTGCTCTATAGAGGGCGATTGATGG
Source organism: uncultured Porphyromonas sp. (assembly GCA_900554935.1). GTDB lineage: Bacteria > Bacteroidota > Bacteroidia > Bacteroidales > Porphyromonadaceae > Porphyromonas_A. The sequence continues at coordinate 2,489 of USJF01000050.1, read as the reverse complement.
GGATGATCTTTGGACGGCGGATGCAAAACCTTTCAATGTACAAGTGTGACAACACCGGAAAGGACATCACTAAGGAGGTACGAGACCTTACGACGGAACTACGAGGTAATCTGGAGGAAACAGGACTACTAAGGAGGCTGGTAGTGCCGGCTGCTGCCATAGAGAGGGAGCGCTCTACCTTTAATCAATCGCATCTTGTTGCTACCAATCACCTCATTAAGACCAAGAAGGACAATGACCTCCGCTTTCAGCTCTCTTACTTCTGGGACAGAGAGAAAGGGAGTCGATCGCAGGTAACGAAGTACCTCGAGCATGAGGGAAAGATTCTGAGTGAGGAGAGTAGTGTCGGCTCAAGGGTGAGCACCCTGAAAGGGGAATTGACCTACAATATCAATAAGGAGCGGAATTACATCAATAACCGCCTATATGGTAGCTTTACAGTAGATAAAAGTGATGGGCTTTCCCTTTTACAGCAAAAGCAGGTAGAGCAGAGCGTACAACTAAGGAAGACTTATCTCTCGGAGAATTTTGAAATCATTCATCGCCTTGAGAATGGTCATACCCTTGAGGGAGCTTCTTTTAATACTATTAGTCATTTGCCTGGGCAGCTACTGACGGTCAATGGGTTTACTGAGCGGCTGGATCTATCGGCCTTTCAGTCGGATAATCATATCGCTTTCAACCACACCATTAGGGGATTTACTCTGAGCGAACGAATCGGATACCAGTTGAAGTACCAAGAGATGGCTATTCATTATCCAGAGGTGGATAATAAAGAGCGGTACACTCAGCAGAATTGGTATCTATCCACAGGGGTGAACTACCGAAAGGATCCATTGGCACTGAGGGCAACGGTAAAGGCGGATGTTGTCCACCGGCAGTATGGAGCGATGAAAAAGATTCGGGCGACTTTGCAACCTAGTTTATGGTTGCAGTATGATTTTAGTGCCATCACTAGTGCATCCCTCTCCTACAATTACTTCGAATACCCCGATGCCCTTACTGCACTCTACCGCACTCCAGTATATACCTCCTATAGAATGGTCACGGCACACAGTGGTAGCTTGGAGTATCGGGGAAACCATGCGGTGGCTCTAAGACTTAAATATCAGCATCCGATCAAGGGGCAATTTGCCACGCTGAACGCTTCGTGGAACAGACGCACCAATGAGGTTCTTTACCAAAGTACCTTGCAATCCTCTATTTACAAGCAAACACCTAGCGAAGAGCGGTACAATGCCTCTAGCTACTCTCTGAGTGCCGACTTGGCAAAGTCTTTCTTTAGGTGGCGAACGCTTATCACCCTCAAGGGGCGACAGGTTTGGAGTGATTACTACCTTTTGATAAAGAACCAGCAAGAGCCATGGCAGCTTCAGGATAGCGAACTGAGCTTGGCACTCTCTATGCAACCATCGAAGGTGATTTCCTATGAGCTAAGTAGCAAGATGAAAAGCTACAAGCAGATAAATAGGAGAGACCCCTCCATTTCTAACCCTCGGATCACTACCTTCACGCACGCTCTTGAGCTATTTATCTTCCCGATGAATAAGGTAGAGATTGGGTGCAAGAGTGAGTTCTATCATTACACAGATAAAAAGCTACAGAGCCATCTATTTACCGATGCTCATATCGCCTATAAGATGGATCGGTACGACTTCCGGCTCTCTTGTAGAAACATCTTTGGCAACAATGAGTATCAGAGGAGGTGGCAGACTTCTACCACTGATGTCATCTCCCTTTACCAGCTCCGTCCGAGAGAGATCTTTTTCGACTTCACTATTACCCTTTAGGGCATTGCTCTTTTTCGGCGCAACGCTGTTTATGTCGGCATTTTTATTTACCTTTGAGAGTCTAATAAGATAGACTTAATAAATGGACTATGGCTTTTAGATATAACTTGATGGATAAATGGGGGCTCACCCTACTCTCTATGGTGGTAGGGCTAGGGTTTCTTTACTTCTTAAGCGGTGACATGATTCTCTCGGCCTCAGCTCAGAGTGGGCATGAGGAAGCGGGTGTGGTGGAGATCAACCAAGCACAGTTTGCTGAGTTGGTTTATGACTATACTCAGGAGGGGGAGTGGCAGTTTAAGGGAGATAAGCCGGTGATTGTGGACTTCTACGCCGTTTGGTGTGGACCCTGCAAAAGGCTTCGCCCACGATTGGAGCAATTAGCAAGGGAGCAGGGAAATGAACTAATCATCTACTCGATTGATGCTGAGAAGGCAGTGGAGCTCTCACAGCGGATTGGTATTAGAGCGTTCCCTACCCTACTATTCATCCCTGTAGAGGGTAAGCCTATTATGATGGAGGGGCTACTCTCGATGAAGGAGCTTCGGGAGGAGGCAGATAAGATCAAGGGGGTACGCTAGCAGATGAACGAAAGGATTTATCTACTCCAAGAGGCTGACCCGCAGGTCTTTTTCGGGGTCAATAATCGCAACCTATTGCTGCTAAAGGAGGCGCACCCTAAGCTACGGATTATGGCTC
>USJF01000049.1 GCA_900554935.1 uncultured Porphyromonas sp. | reverse complement strand
GAAGGATGAGATGCAAGGCGCTGAGGATGAGGCTAAGGATGAGGCTATAGGGAGCGTACTCACGTACGTGACCGAAGCCGAATTCCGAAAGCAACGCAGCAGATCGCCTTCGTGCAACAGTCTCAGAATTAAGACGCCGAAGCTCCTCTACTTCTGGGACTTGGAGCTACTTGATCGCCACTGCCTAGCACGTAAGGCCGACACCCACACACCTCCGACGACCAACCACACCAAGAGCCCTATCCACGAAAAGTGGTGCACCTCGGGACGGAAGTAGCCATGCAGAGGAGAGGTAAAAGAGAGCTGAAAAGGTACCAGATACCTCGCAATAGAGCCCTCTTCAGCAGCCTCGAAACGGAGCTCCTTTGCCCTTCGAAGTGACCCAGCCTCTAAAGCGGTATAGAGTGCCTCACCATCACGACTTCTAATCACCGTCCAGTAGAAGGGATTACCAAAGATGGTGAGCTTATCGCGTGTCAAGTCCAAAGGGGGCAACTCCGCCTTTACCAGTCGATAATCTGGGAGTGTAATGGCATAAAATTGACCCGCTTTATCTGCCAAAAATCCCAAGAAGGCACGGCTTGGGTACTCAGTCACAAAAAGCTGCTGGGGCTCCACTCCATTGGGCAACGCTATCTCTTTTAGATAGGGACGCCCCACCGTTTGCCTCAGATTGAAGAGCCTCCCCTTGGCGTCGAGCAAGAGATACCCATGGTCGTAGGGCTTCTTGGTCGTTGCATTGCCCGCCACTAAAGCGATTGGAAAAGTGACCCCTTTGGTATCCAACGCTTGCTGGAAAAGGTCCGATTTCGCCCTATCTACCTCATTTCGGCTCATATTGATAAACTCAATTCCCTTTTTCCCTAGTCGAAAAACATCGCTCGGCATCTCCAGATAGACCCGCTTGGACATTGACTCTAAGAGGAAATAGAGGGGAGTGGTGTGGCAATTGATGGAGGAGGGATGTGAGATAAAGATAAAGCTCTGCTCCTCTAGCATACTTGGTGAGACCGCCACCCCATTGATACTATCGGGCAAACGTCCGTCCATCACCAACTGACGGAAATAAAATGAAGGCAATACACTATCAAACTCACTCTCGGTGTATTCTCGCCCAGCATAGTCATAGTAGCGACTTCCCTCCTCACCACTATTATCGAGCGACACAAATTCGCCCACCACTTCACTATAGAGAGTAAAAGGCACATAATCGCCTCCTCTTTGCAATAAAGCAGCCAACGAAGTAATCCCCCAAATTAGCATCAGAGCCGATACTACGGCTATCAATAGTTTGAAAAATATCTTCATATACTTTTGATTACTGCACACCCTCCTTAAAGCGATAAATAGATAAAATAGCTACGTAGCAAAGCAGAAGGGACCAAAGCCCTATCACCCACAAAAGATCTTGATAAGCTCGAGGGGTCTCTGCCACGAAGTAGAGCGAAACCACTCCATAGCCGACTAGCATGAAGAGCAACCGCCCGCGCCACGTAGGCTCTACTACCACCCAGGTGGCTACGCCATACATAGCCCACCCAGCTAAGAACCAAGGGGCGACACTTACCAGCAAGTGGGTCACTAATTCTGGTGCCAAGATACGAGAGAGGTAGCCCCATAGAATAAGCATCTGCACGAGAAAGAGCAAGCCTAGTATCACCACGCCATACGAGAGCATCACGAAGGCAATCCGCCCAAGTGGCAAAGGGAGGTGAAGGGTTAGCTTCAATCGTTTTTGCACCATTTCAGGAGCCCACTGCACTACCGCTAGCACCAAGCCACACAATATAGGCTGATACTTGAGGGCATCTAGCAAAAGGACATCCTTCGAGAGAAGTACCTCCCAAAGATGAGCCACCCCACGCACAGCCACGATTCGCCCTAGAGAGAGCAAGGCATAGCCCGTCACTCCTAGCCCTAAGAGGGTGAGTAGTAGCACCGCCCACCTTGTCTTGATCCACTCCTTATATACCAATCCGCCTATCATACCTCAATACTTACCGGTTAAACCTATAAACACATCCTCCAGAGACATCCGCTCCTCCACTAGCTCACTATACGGCAATTGGTGCTTAGCGAGGTAGGCACGGATATACTCCATACTCTCAAAGCTATGTAGCTCTGCCTGCTGCCCTATCACTGTGGGATGCCACAGCTTGGGATCATCTGGTAGCTCTATACTCTCCGCTCCTAGCTTTACTATATACCTATGGAATGAACCCATCAGCTCCGCCACAGGCATCTGCAAAAGGATCTTACCATAATCAAGGATAATGCAATCATCGATCAGTCGCTCCATATCCTGAATGATATGAGAAGTGAGGAAGACGGTCTTGTCGCGCCCTTTTGTGAACTCCTTTAGATAGTCGATGAAAAGCCGACGGTAACCAGGGTCAAGCCCCAGCGAAAAGTCATCCAGTACCAAGAGATCGGCATCTTGAGCCAAAATCAGTCCTAGTGCCACCTGAGACCTCTGCCCGCACGACATTCTACTGATCCGCTGATGAGGAGCTATTTTAAGCAGGCCGACTAGGTCGTAGTAGATATCTCTCTTCCAGCGAGGATAAAAGCGAGCATAGAAGCGCTCAATCTCCTCCACTGTCATAAAGCTATACTGCACATGCCCCTCAATCAGAAGAGCGATATTGGCCTTTACCTCTGGAGGCATCGACTGGATATCATAGCCCAGCATCTTACACACTCCACTCCGAGGCTTCAGATAGCCAGCTAGGATATTGATAGTGGTAGTCTTGCCCGTACCATTCTTGCCCAATAGACCTAAAATACGCCCTCTAGGAACATTAAAGGTAAGCCCCTCATAAATGAGGCGCTTACCATAGTAATGAGTCAATCCTTGGCACTCAATGATGGCCGAGGAGTCAGTTCCGATCATTGCTTTGCTGCTTTTAGCGAAGGTTGTACACGGTTATTGAAGTCGTTGGTAGAGTTATTGGTATCCATCAGATACTTTCTACCATTGGCTTCCCGAGCCACCTTACGGATCACTGCGGTCCCTTGGCCAGTCCTATCATTAAAGCTCTTGCACCAACCAGTGTAACCAGCATCTAGGACATCGGGAATAAATCGCCACTCAATAGCATCTTCGATACCAAGGAATACCACATCGACCATCCACTTGTGAGGTATCTTATAGGTTTTAAGTGACATCTCCTTCACAAAGTCCTTAAACTTAAAAATATACTTACCATCCCACAAGTAATCCTTGATGAATGTCTCACGATCTACCGGCATACGCACTAGAGCAATCGTCGTGACGCCACGCTGGTGGAAAGAGGTGACGGTAAGTGAAGACTTATAGTAAGAGATCAGGTTGGGCACCTCAGGATTATCCACATCTTGAAACCTAGGATTTTCAGAGAGGTCGTAGATCTCAAAGTCGGCGTGCGAAAGGTCTGTCGCCCCCTTGAAAACCTTTGAGTGGTCTTGGGCATCATTGGCGATAATCAGTGATGCACCTGGCTTCACTGGATGGCTCTTGCCATCACCAGGAATCATGGAGACAAAACTGACCGTAAGAGCCTTATCCAGCGGACTATCGACATAGTCTCGCTTCATATTGCACAAATCTTCCGACTGCACAATCGCCAAACTATCGGCAAAGAGAGTGACGTCTGAATTATTGGTAATCTTGATGTACTGCTCAGAGTACTTAAAGGTCTTTCCAGTCTCAGGGTCAATGGTAGGGCTAAAGAAAAGCTCCTCAATCACAAAGCCGGCATTGCTATTCTCTACATACTGTGGGGTGAGCTCGAAGGTGGTACGCTCCTTAGTCACTGTCACCTGCTCTTTTATAGAGATAGGAGTAGAGACTCTACCTAGCTTCTCCGACTGATACGCCAAAGTAGCCTCAACAGAGACCTCATATACGCCCTCCAAAAGCACCTTCTTGAAGGTCGGTTCCTTAGAGATTAGCTCAGAGGTTTGGCCATCTTTATTGCTTTTGAAGGAGATTTTAAGGTCGCTGTACGCTCCTGCATTCACACCTAGAGGGGCTTTCAAAACGAAGCTACATTCACGCTCCACGGCTACCTCTTTCTCATTTTCTGGCTCACAGCTGACTAGTCCGAAAGCCAAAAGGGCTACGAAACCCCATAGATACTTCACTGCTTTCATATACTTCTTGATAAATTAATTAATTGTTAGTCTCTAATTACTTCAGTTCCTTTACTACAAAGTCTTCGGTAGAGTTATTTGTATCCTTTAGTACCTTAGACCCATCCGATAGGCTCTTCCGCACTACCTTTTTACCGTAACGGGCATTATCATTCAGCTCATCTGCCACCTTAGCATAGCCAGCATCCAGTTTCTCTGATATAGGCAACCACTGCTTCTCATTAGTCATACCGAGATTTACGGCATCTAGTATCCACTCATTTGGCAACTTCAGAGCAGGGTTCCCATCTAGCTCCATAGGGTCCATTCCCTCTACAATCATTAGCTCTTTATAGGTGTACTTACACTCTTTCACAAGGTCCTGCACCGATTTGCCTTGTAGGTCAACAATGGCATAGCTGTGCTGGCCATTGGTACTCATGGCCCAATTCTCAGTTCCATAGCTATCAGGGTCGCTGATGAATACTAGCTTCATATTGGGCACCTTAGGATTATCGGGGGTCTCAGAATCGGTATACCCTTTATCGCTCATCCACTCGAAGTTGGCATTGGATAGGTCTATAGAATTAGGATTTTCCTTTGTGTGGTCAATGGCAGAATGGCACAAGATAACACTCTCATAAGGTTTTACCGCATACTCCTTTCCACTACCGGGGAACTGCATTACTAAGTCGGTTACGAAGTGTGTTGCCCTCACATCGGGCTTTGCCTCCACCTTCATATCCGACTGCCAAAGTGACCTCACAAGAGCTAGTCCATCAAGATACCTCGTTACGGGACTATTGTTGGTGATCTTGATGTACTTATCCTCATCGTACTGCTCGCCTTTGCGATTGCGACTTCCAGCAAAGAATATCTCACTGATAACGAAGCTCTCAGTAGGCATCTTCCACATCAATTGGCAAGTGCGGTCGGATTTTGCCTTTGCCTCAACTACAAAGTCCTCTTTGTACTCTATCTCTGCGAGAGCGCCTTTGCACTCGAAGCGACAGACCACCTTCATAGCATAGGCTTCTCCCTGCACCAAGTGAAGCACCGCCCTACCTTCCTTAAAGGAAATAGCCAGCACCTTGCCATCGCTCCTAGCAACCACCTCGCCTGTAGCTTCAGTGATAGTACCCTCAACACCCAATGGTGCCTTTAACTGAAAGGCAACTTCGGCATCCTTAGGCGCCTCTGGAAGGTCGCTCTCACAACTCCAGAGTAGGAGCAATGTCATACACAATCCGAATAGTAAAAATAACTTCTTCATATTTATTTATCTATTAAAAATTAAAACTGCTTAAAAGACCAATTGAACTACTCCCTCTACCCGATAGCCAATAAGTGCCTCTATTCCTCCACCGCTGTAACGATCAAAGCGGTATCTTCCGCCCACCTCTATGCCCCAAGGTAGGGCTCCCCACCCCTGTATAGTGTAGTGCCACTTAGGAGCCACCTCAAAGGAGAGATGCGAAGCATTGATAACGGAGAAACTACGCGCTACCTCTCTGCTCAGCTCCTCTTTCAAAGTGGTATGAGAGAGAGATAGCTCACCTTTGCCAAGTGGAGAGTAACCTAAGTGGCAGGAGAGTGCTAAGTAGCTAGCCTTGCCCACCTCATAGGCACTGAAGCCTCCGAGCGAGATCTGCCACCGCTGGCACTGTAGTAGGGACCTAGGCTCAAGCTTGCGTATCGCTAGGTACCTGTAGGATAGTGCAGGGGAGAGCTGCCACTTCACTCTACCATCCGACCGACCGACGTGCCAAGCGAGCGACCCTTGGTAGCGGGGGAAGTAGAAGTTGGGCAGCTCCCCTATCACCGGATAGGTGCCAGCTTTGGGCTCCCCAATAACATGCTCTACTCCTTGTCGGATCCCCATTTCGTTTTTGATCTCTATTCCTTGCTGGCAAGTGCCTTGCCATAAGTACCCGATAGCTACCTCCAATTGATGATCGTTGTAGTGGTGAATGGGGACTTCGTTCATATCGGTGAGAATCTCCTCAAGCCGATGATAGCGATACCCCACCTGCCCGAGAAAACCATCTCCATAAAGTGGAGCTAGATGTGCCGAGCTAAAGAGGCCATAGCCACGGTAGTAGACGGTAGGGGTATTGGTATTGAAGCGGGCAAAACTCCCTCCCAAGCCATTCATCAGCCATTGAATGGTAGTGCCCAAAGGAGAGTAAAAGGAAACGCTACTCCGCTGTTTGTAGATCTCATGCCCTAATGAAAGCCCTACAATATGTCTGCCTAGTGGATGTGCCACACCGATATTCATAGTTAAGTTAGAGACAATGTTGCGCGGACGCGGATCCATCCTCCGATACTCTTGTTGCGAAAGGTACTGCACCTCCCCAGCCACTCTCCACTGCCGCCAAGCTCCGCTATAGCCTCCACCAAAAGCATACCGCTCGTGAGATAACGTGCCCCCCACCTCATCCGCTACCGTATAAGGGTAGAGACGAGCAAAGTCCGATGTACTATTGAAGCGAACCCCCTTGATCAGCCCAGTAGAATAGGCCGCACTTCCCCATAAGTGCCGTGACCGTGAAGGCTTCAGATAGGTAGTAGCATAAATATGGGCAAGGCTCTCTCCCGAACCGATCTGTTCCAGAAAAGCTCTTTTCTCGTGCCTCCAATGGTACTCTGTGCCAAAAGTGGAGAGAGAAGAGGAGTAAAGGAGATGATGCAGTGCTACATTATCGTGATAATACCTAAGCATCGTAGCATCTACCACTGCATGCTCGAGGGAGCGAGAACGCAAGGGCAAGGTATCCCTTTCTTGCGCCACCATCTCCGTAGTAGCTATGAGGAGCCACAACGTGAATAACATCAACTTACTCCTTCTCATTGCATACGTACCAAATGGATTTCACATAAGCTTTCACTCGAAAGAAACTCCTGCTCAAAAGCAGAACCACGCACCCACACTCGCTCCCCATTGTCCAATAAGAGCGTCCCCTCTACCTGCACATCATAAAGTCCACGTAGCAGTTGGTCGCTATAGCTAGATGAGGAGATAGAATTACGGATAGTAGTCACACGAGTATTTTGATTATGAAACTTAATCTGGTAGCTCTGTTGCTTTAAGGCTACCGAAGAGTCCATAAGCACACGCACCGTCACCTCCGTCATCACATCGGCTCTATCACCCGTATGGCAGGCAGAGAGTAGACAAGCTATAAAAAGCCAAGAGAAGAGCTCAACCATCATTTTCATAAGGTCACCATCAATTCCATCCCAAAGTAGGGATATTGGTTTCGTCTGATTACATACCCTTTCTGATGAATATCAGGGGAGTAATCAAATATCTTATTCACAAAGAGAGCTACATTTAGTCGCTCCCCAAATAGTCGCTTGGTAGTCTTGAGGTTGGTAATCATCATAAAGGGCACCACATACCGCTCAAAAGAGCTATCGCTATACGACCGCTTAAGCCACTGCAAGTAAGTATCCGACTTATCTTGCTCTCTAAAGGGATACTCCTTACCATCCTTCAGATCCACATAGAGGTCAGGGTAATTGGAGATTGGCATCTTCTGCGAAGAGGAGTACCAATTGGATTGGAACGAGAGCGACACCCCTAGCCCAATCTTAGGGAGGTAAGAGTCCAGCCTCAGGTCGCTATTCAGCATCTCTCTAACCAATATCTCATTATCCCGATAGATCCCCATATATGGTACCTCACTATCTCCGAGAACCGCTTTAGGTCGCTCATATTGAGGCAAACTATTGCGATAAATAGTTCTGAACCACGCTCCAGAGAAAGTAATTCGGGTATTAAGGAAAGAATAGCGAGGGGTACTCATCATCCACTCCAGACCCACCTTTGATGTCTCACTACCATTAGTCACCCTACCGAGGAGCCTAAATTGCTTCGACTCTTGGTAGGTAAAGTCGGTAATAGCAGGCTTTGCCGTAAGAGCATCATAAGGGACAGAGGAAGGGTCGTACCGCTTAAAATTGGCGATTTTAAGCTCCGCGTCATTACGAAATCCGCTACTCATCCGCTCGTAGAAATAGGTAACGGAGGCGGAATATCCAGCCCAATCAAGGTCTAGCCGCCCCTCCATCTTGATATTCTTTGCCGGCTTTAGTGGTCGATTATTGGGGTGGTAAATATAGGTGCGTAGATAGACCAGCCGATAGTTGGGATTGGCATGGTAATAATTGAGCTCCACAAAGTCGTCGTACACCGTATCGGGGTAAAGCTGATCCATAGAAGGAAACATACTAAGGCTTCCGACCCCTCCAAGCAACTGTAGATGCAGTGGCTGCTCCCGCACAGAGATAGGAGCAAAACTCCAGCGAGCATTGAGGCGAAGGTCAGTATACCACTTTCCACTCATTTGATAAGAGCTATCGAGATGTAGAAGTTGATTGCTTACTAGGCCTGCCATTAGCGAGAAAGTATGGGCACCGATAGGCACAGAGAGCTCATCCTCCACAAATAAAGAGAGCACACTTTTAGCTGGGATATCACAGAAAGGGCGTGGTCGGCTTCCAGCCGTCCAGAAGAGAGGCCGATCCAAGTCAAAGAGCGTCCCTTTACCCCTATTCTTACTGTACGACCAAGTAGCTCCATACTTAATCCGTTGCTTGCCCCAATCCCTATCCAGATGCGTGCTACCCTTCATCTTGGCATAGAGATAGATCGGGCG
>USJF01000048.1 GCA_900554935.1 uncultured Porphyromonas sp. | reverse complement strand
AGGGGGAGCCGATCTATATCTCGGATATTCGGAATAATAAGGTCTTTGTACAACGAAATAATGAATCTACTAAATAAAATAAAGTGTAAAACGCTATGAATCCAATTTCTCCAAGTCTGATATGGCTGGCGGTGGCTATATTTGTAGCCCTGATCTTGATTGCTCTATTTCTAAGGTACTTCCCCATCTTGCTTTGGGTATCGACACGTGCGTCGGGGGTGCGTATCTCGCTCCTACAGCTTTTCTTGATGCGTATCCGTAATGTGCCACCTCACGTGATCGCTAAGGCGATGGTGGAGGCGCATAAGGCGGGGCTTGACTTGACTCGTGATGAGCTGGAGGCGCACTATTTGGCAGGTGGCCATGTGGAGCAGGTGGTGCATGCACTTGTTTCGGCCAATAAGGCCAATATCGACATCTCCTTTAAGATGGCAGCGGCGATTGACCTTGCTGGTAGAGATGTATTTAATGCAGTACAGATGTCGGTAAATCCTAAGGTGATCGATACACCCCCTGTAACCGCTGTGGCAAAGGATGGTATCCAGTTGATTGCCAAGGCACGTGTGACGGTGCGTGCCAATATACAGCGACTGGTGGGAGGAGCTGGTGAGGAGACGATTCTCGCCCGTGTGGGTGAGGGTATTGTGAGCTCTATCGGTTCGAGTGAACGGCATACTATTGTGTTGGAGAACCCTGACTCTATCAGTAAGCTGGTGTTGCGGAAGGGGCTAGATGCGGGGACGGCTTTTGAGATCCTATCTATTGATATCGCTGATATTGATATCGGTAGGAATATCGGTGCTGTACTGCAAATGGATCAGGCTCAGGCGGATAAGAATATCGCTCAGGCCAAGGCGGAGGAGCGCCGTGCTATGGCGGTGGCTAAGGAGCAGGAGATGCGAGCTCTAGCACAACAGGCTAGGGCTAAGGTGATTGAGGCTGAGGCTGAGGTGCCTCTGGCTATGGCTGAGGCGTTCCGTAGCGGTAATCTAGGAATTATGGATTACTACAAGATGAAAAATATCGAGGCGGATACTTCGATGCGTGAGGCAATAGCTGGTCCTACTGGTAGTGAGAAAGAGCATAAGCCAATGGGGACTGTTGAAGAGGATAAGAAGAAGAAATAATTATTTGTGGTGCGAATAGGGTGGTTGACCCTTTGGCACCTGTAAAAATTACTATAAGTATATGAGTGAATTTGTAATACCTGAATCGGAATTGATCATCAATAATGATGGCTCTATCTTTCACCTCCATCTGCGTCCGGAGGATATCTCGGATAAGCTGGTGATTTGTGGTGACCCTTCGAGGGTGGATATGATTGCTTCGCACTTTGATAGTGTGGAAGTGAATGTCACTAGCCGTGAGTTTCATACTATTACTGGTACCTACAAGGGGAAGCGTATTACGGCCCTTTCGCACGGTATTGGGAGTGATAATATCGAGATCGTGATGAATGAGCTGGATGCTCTGGCAAATATCGACTTCAAAACTCGTACGGCTAAGAAGGAGCATAAGGAGCTGACTGTGGTGCGTGTGGGTACTTCGGGAGGTCTACAGGACTTTGCACCTATCGGCTCTTTCGTGGCGGCTAACTATGCGATCGGATTTGATGGGGTGCTTCACTTCTATGCCGATTGTGATAAGGTGTGTGACAAGGCTTTTGAGGCGGAGCTGATGAAGCAATTAGAGTGGCAGATTGATGGTCTTAAGCCTTATGCGGTAAAGGCTCATAAGGATATGATAGAGCAGTTTGTGACGCCTGGTGGTGTGGTGCCTGGCGCTACGATCGCTTGCAATGGCTTTTATGCTCCTCAAGGAAGGCGTCTGCGTGGTCATCTGGCTGATCCTAAGCTGAATGAGAAGATCATTAACTTTGAGCACAATGGGGTGAAGCTGACCAACTTTGAGATGGAGAGCTCGGCTCTTGCTGGCCTGGGGGCTATCCTGGGGCACCGAGTGCTGACGATCTGTACGATCATTGCTGGTCGTAAGAGTGAGACGATGAATACTGAGTACAAGGGTACTATTGAGGGTCTGGTACAGCTGGTCCTAGACCGTATTTAATGCCCCTTTACTATAAACTAAAATCCCCGACCTATCTCTATCTCTGGGATGGGTCGAGGATTTTCCTAAATACTGTAGGTGGTGAAGATGCAGAAGTCTATTGAGGGTGTCTTGAGGGGTGTGGGGCAGGTGATGCTACAAGAGAATAAGTGGACTGGCCTCTTATTTCTCGTAGGGTTAGCTTATAGCTCGATGTACCTCGCAGCTTTGGCTTTGGTGGCTACGATATTGGCTACGCTTTTTGCTTATGGGATGAAGTATCCAAGAGAGCGTATTGAGCAGGGGCTATATGGGTACAATGCCACTTTGGTGGGGATTGGGTGCGGGCTCTATATGGAGCCTTGTCTGCTGGCTGTGGTCCTATTTGTATTGCTCTCGATCCTTTCTGCGGTAGTGGCTCATTGGGGTATGCGACAGAAGTATCTGCCGGTGCTGACGTCGCCTTTTGTCTTGCTTCTTTGGGCGTTGTTGCTCTTTGAGCTATTTGTAGACCCACCGCTCCAATTGCATTCCTTCACCTATCCCTCTACTAGTGGCGATAATCTTCTATCGGTATTTGGTATCGGGTTAGGTCAGGTGATGCTACAGGCTAATTATTGGACGGGGCTTCTTTTCCTACTGGGATTGCTAGTTGGCTCTCCTCGTGCGGTGGGCTACGTCGTTGTGGGTTGCCTCCTTACTTTCTTGCTTTGTCTTGCCCCTTTTATAGATGCTGGGGATGCTCAGTCGGGACTCTATCTCTACAATACAGTACTTGTGGCAATCGTAGTCTCGGGGAAACCACGTCGCTGGGCGCCTTGGGCTCTTTTGGTAGGTACGATCCTCTCCTTTTTCATCCAATACCTAGGGCTATCGGTGGGTATCTCTACCCTCACCGCCCCATTTGTGGTAGTGGTGTGGATGCTGTGTGGATTGGAGTATTTACTTAGAATTCGCTCGTAAAGTGGAAGGTGATGTCGGGGAACTCTTCCTTTGCCATATTGAGTAGATAGCCGCTATCGGCGAGGTAGACATCCCGTCCCTGAGTGTCTACCGCCATGTACTGCATCTTACGGCGCTTGAACTCTTCTAGCACCTCGGGCTTATCACAAGAGAGCCAGCACGCTTTGTAGAGGTTGATTGGCTCCCAACGGCAACTAGCTTGGTATTCGTGGAGCAGGCGGTACTGTATTACTTCGAATTGTAATTGTCCTACGGTGCCTACAATTCGGCGACCGTTGAAGGCGTTGGTAAACATTTGTGCTACCCCTTCGTCCATTAGCTGAGTCAGTCCCTTTTGGAGTTGCTTTTGCTTTTGTGGGTCTGCATTCTCAATGTACTTAAACATCTCTGGTGAGAAGCTAGGAAGACCCTTGAAGTGGAGTATCTCGCCTGAGGTGAGTGTGTCGCCAATCTTGAAGTTGCCGGTATCGGGAAGACCTACAATATCGCCCGCAAAAGCGTCGTCGACGATCTCTTTTTTCTGCGCCATAAATGCAGTGGGCGAGCTAAAGCGCATCTGCTTTTTATGCCTTACGTGGGTGTAGTATTTATTTCGTTCGAACTTCCCGGAGCAGACCTTCACAAAGGCGATGCAACTGCGGTGGTTGGGATCCATATTGGCGTGTATCTTAAATACAAAGCCTGTAAATGGCTCTTCGTAGGGGTCTACTACTCGCTCTTCAGCTTGTGTGGGACGTGGTGAGGGGGCAATGCGTACAAAGGTATCTAGTAGCTCTTTTACACCGAAGTTATTGAGGGCAGAACCGAAGAAAACGGGCGCAAGGGTTGCTTCTAGGTATTCCTCTTCATTGAGCTTAGGGTAAACTCCCTCTATCATCTCAAGGTCGTTTTTTAAGCGCTTTGCCTGTGCTTCACTAAGGTGGTTGAGTAATTCGGGTGAGTCAAGCTCTACCTCCATACGCTCCGAGACGTGCGACTTATCTGCGCCTGAGAAGAGCTCTAGCTCTTTATCGTAGATATTGTACACACCTTTGAATCGGTCGCCTGAGTCAATAGGCCAGGTGAGTGGTGTGGTGGAAATTTGTAGCTCTTGCTCTATTTCGTCGAGGAGATCAAAGGGGTCTTGCGCCTCTCGGTCCATCTTATTCACGAAGACAATCACGGGTGTTTTGCGCATACGGCACACTTCCATCAGTCGCTTGGTCTGTAGCTCTACACCTCTTGCACCATCAATGACGATGATAACTGAGTCAACCGCAGTCAGCGTACGATAGGTATCCTCGGCAAAGTCTTGGTGACCTGGGGTATCTAGGATATTTACCTTGTACCCTTCGTATTCGAAGCCCATCACGGAGGTGGCTACGGAGATACCTCTCTGCTTCTCGATTTCCATCCAGTCGGAGGTGGCGGACTTGCGTATCTTATTGCTTTTTACTGCGCCTGCCACGTGTATCGCTCCTCCGAAAAGCAGTAGCTTCTCGGTAAGTGTCGTTTTACCGGCGTCGGGGGGTGCAATGACGGCAAAGGTCCTTCTCCTTGATATCTCTTCTTTATTGTACTTCATCAGTTATTCCTTGAATATCGTAATTGTAAATCTCCTGTAGTCGCTCCTCCCATGGGCGGATAAGTGTAGGGTAGAAGTGCGCTATCTTCTCTGTGCTGAGGGCACTAAAGTGTGGACGAAATGCGGGGAGTGCCCAGTCGGCTTGGGTACACTTCCCTACGGTGACCAATGTTTCGGGTGGTAGTAATTCCACTATCTTACTGGCAAAGGTATGCCGTGACACTTGTCCAATATCGGCGACATGATATGTGCCGAATGGTAAATGCCCATGCCTTTGACTCGCGATCTCCAAAATAACCTCTGCCAAGGTAAAGACAGAGGTAGGAGTGCTCACCTCATCCGTTACCACTCTAAGCGCTTTTCCAGCTTGTGCATTGCTCAAGATACTCTTGTAGAAACTCTTATGGCGCCACTTAGCAGGGCCATAAAGCCACGAGGTACGAAGAATATAGGCATTTCTCTTGTGATATTGTACCGCATACTCTCCTATCAGCTTAGTGAGTGCATACCTATTGGACGGCATTGGGATATCCTCCTCCTTGTAGCACTCCTTACGTGGTGTTCGGTCGCCTCCAAATATATGGTCCGTACTAATATGTATCAGCGGTATCTTGCCGAGGGTATTGGCCAGAGCTAAAGGTATAGAAGTATTGGCAAGGAGTGCCTCACTGTATTGACTTTCGGCCATATCAACATTGGTGAAAGCAATACAATTGACCACAATATCTGGCTGTTGATTCGTAACAAATTGAGCCACCTCTTCTTCGCTTGAATAATTAAGTGTCTCCCTTGTGGTAGGCAGTAGCTCCAACTCTGGATACTGACTTCTAGCTACCTCCTGAATGGCCGTGCCCAAAAGACCATGAGCACCTGTGAGCCAAACCCTCTTATTCTTCATCATCCTCCTCCGAGCTAAGCTGTAGGTTGCCCTCCTCTACCTCACGAAAACGATCCGCTAGCATCGCTAGGAACGTACTGAATTGTTTGATTGCTTCAGTGGTTGCTTCCGTCACAGCTTCTCCTCTAGCTTTGAGCGTGAGATAACCGTAGATACCTACGAAGCAGGTCTCCACCTCGCCCATCTGGTCCGTACCACTCAAGTCACGAAGCTGTATGATGCTAGGAAGCGTCTGGAAATAAACCGATGAATAGAGCGTCTGTGTAGGCTCCCTTAGCAGTTTGCCAGAGAGCTCCTGAAGAGCGTCCATCAAGTCATTGAGCTGCTGCAAATGACCCACCTCTGTAATTCCCTCCGCCTTCATTGCATCAGCGAGATCGAGGTACCAAAGTAGCACCTTCTCCATCATTGGTTTCTCTAGTCGGTACCCCTCGTGTACATACTCCGTGATGCGGGTAAGGTCAAAGTCAAGTGCCCTGATAGTATCCTCTATCTGCCACATATAGAGGATGTATTCTGCTACGTTTTCCCTTCTTTTCTGTTCTGCTACTATCATAATCTTTTAACTTCTTTATGCACTATTAAATAGAGCTTAGCTATCCCTAAGCGAAATAACGGTAATCCCAGCACCGCCGAGGTCTACCAGCTCATCCTCAAAATGTGCGATCCTAGAATCACCCCGAAGATACTCCCTAATTGCCTGCTTCAGCGCCCCCGTCCCCGTCCCGTGTAGAATGCGGATAGGGTTGTACCCAAAGTGATTAGCATCATCAATGAACTGAACCACAGCCGAAAGTGCTTCATCTACCCGCATTCCCCTACAATCGAGCTGGGGCTTGAAGTTGAGACGTCGTTGGCTAGCTTGCTGTTCGATTACTTGTGGTTTTCGAGTAACGACGTCAGAAGTTGCCCTCACAGTAGGCTGCAACTTACTCGCATCTACAGTCATCGTAAGGTTGCCTAGTCTCACCCGAGCCTTTTTGCCCTCAATAGAGACCACCTCCCCTACTTCATTACCATTGCCAAAGGTGACACGGCTACCCTCTTTGATAGGCTCCATCTTAGCGACAACTGGGGAAGCCTTTTTCTCTGCCTGCCTATTAAGGTGAGACTTCTTTCGCTCTAGCTTTGCCCTCGCCTTTTGCGTTGGCTCCTTTGCTGCCTTTGCCTCTTTGATCTCCCTAATTGTCCTCTCAATAGTTGCATTGGCACTATTGACTATTTCGAGTGCCTCCTGCTCCGCCTTCGCCAGCAGGGTCCTTCGTTTTTCCGAGAAGTTGTCTAGTCGCTCATCCAGTTTGCTCTGCTTCTCCTGTAGCTTTCGTTCCTGCCGCTTTATCTCCTCCCGTTTCCGCTTCCAGTAAGCCTTATCACGGATAATATCCTGCAGATACTTATCTTGGTGCAGATAATCACTCCCCACTAATTCACTAGCATAATCAATAATCTCACTAGGCAAACCTATTTTCCTCGCTACTTCCAGTGCAAAGGAGCTCCCCGGCTGGCCGATAAATAGCTGGTAGAGTGGCTCAATTCGTCCTCGATCAAAGAGCATTGCCCCATTCGCCACGCCCTCGTGTAGCTCCGAGTAGTCCTTCAGATTGCCATAATGCGTCGTTATCACACCGTAGCAACCAATCTGCCGAAAACGGTCCAAGAGAGCCTCCGCTATAGCCCCACCGATAGCAGGCTCCGTACCCGAACCAAATTCATCAATCAGCACCAAGCTATCCGAGGTCGCCTCCCGGAGCACCCGCTTCATACTCTGCAGATGGCTAGAGTAGGTGCTGAGGTCATTTTCGAGCGACTGAGCATCGCCGATATCTAGGAATATCTGGTCAAAAAGCGTACAAGTGCTATGATCCATCATAGGGACAGCCAAGCCACATTGTAGCATATATTGTAGCAGACCCACTGTCTTTAACGCTATCGACTTACCTCCTGCATTCGGGCCAGAGATGACGAGCAATCGTTGCTCCTTATTCAGTTTCAAAGTGAGTGGAACCAACTCCCTATTGAGCGACTTCAAGTGACGCTCCAAGAGAGGGTGCCTCGCCACTTGCCACTCCATCTCACCTTCGGTAGAAAGCTGAGGAATCACCGCCTCCATCCCTTCGGCTAGTCGCGCTTTTGCCCTATTAAAATCCAAAATTCCTATCCCCTGGCAATTGCGTTGGAGTATCGGCATATCCCTCCGTACAAAGACGCTAAACTCCCTCAGAAGGCGAATAATCTCCCTTTGCTCCTCACTTTGCTTCTCGCGGATTCGATTGTTCATCGCCACCATTCGCTCCGGTTCCATATAGAGCGTGCGGCCTGTCGAGGACTCCTCATGCACAATTCCGCCAATCTCTCGCTTGGCCGAAGGGATAATAGGGAGAAGCAAACGCCCATCCCGCATCGCTGGCGTGGCATCCTTCTCCACCCAACCAGCCGCTTTGGCCTCCCTGAGGATGCTCTGCATCGTTTGCCCAATAGAGCCTTGTAGCTGACGTAGTTCACTCCTAATAGCTCTTAACTCCTTGCTCGCTGTATCCTTGATTTCACCTGCATCATCAATTAAGTTGTGTAGCCTCCGTCGCAGATCCACCAGATCGTCTAATCCCAAAGCTAGCTCAGAGAGCTGAGGGTAGTGCTCATTCTCCGCCAACGCTCTCTTCGTCTCTACCACCGAATTGAGTAGCTCCCGAAGTGGGCGTAAACACTCTATCTCGAGGTAACTCCCCTCTGGGCGAAGCGAGCGAAGAGCATCCCTAAGTGGGCCAAACCTAAAGCTAGGGATATCAACACCCGATGCGGTGAAGTGTAGCATCTCATCGAGCTGCTCCAAGCGACTTTGCAGTGCCTTCCCCGCTTGCATAAAACCCATTTGCTCAGTAAGGTATTGGCTCACCTCATTGTCGCAAAGGGTGTAGAGGTCACTTCTCAGCGTGGTAAACTCTAGCTTCTGCTCTATTATTTCCAATGACTTGTTGATCGCCACCTCACTATAGTAAAAATCTAATCACATCATTGATATTGGCATAGAGCACCAATAGGATCAGTAGGATCATACCAAATATCTGAAGCCTCGTCTGCCACTTAAGAGAAGGGGCTCTACCAGCAATCGCCTCGTAGATTAAAAACATAATGTGACCACCATCCAGGCCAGGTATTGGAAGAATATTCATCACCGCCAGTATCACGGAGAGAAAGGCTGTCATTGCCCAGAAGGCATGCCAATCTATTGTAGAGGGGAATAGATTGCCCAGTGTGCCAAATCCTCCAAGGCTCTGTGCTCCTTCGGGAGTGGCCACATACTTTAGCTGATCAGTATAGTTGGTCAATTGCTTACCCGCCTCTCGTACGCCTACAGGGATAGACTCCAGTAGCCCGTACTCCAGTTTCTCGGTCTTAAAGAGATGTGTCGGGGGCGTAAAAGCTATTCC
>USJF01000047.1 GCA_900554935.1 uncultured Porphyromonas sp. | reverse complement strand
GAGGATGTCTAAAATACCTATAAGTAGGTATTGGGGATCTCTGATAAAGAAGCTACTTTTGTGTCTAAATAATTACTGATCAATGAGACTATCTGAACTACATACTGGCGAGAGGGCGATTATTCTAAAACATCATACCGATAAGGCTTTCCGAAAGCGGTTGATGGAGATGGGATTCATACCAGGAGAAGAGATTTTGGTGGTGAAAAATGCTCCACTGAAGGACCCTGTAGAGTATCGTATTCTTAATTATGATGTGACGCTCCGGCGAAGTGAGGCAAAGCAAATTGAGGTGGATCCACTGCAAACTGCTGCTAGCCATAGGCGTCTGCAAGGGGAAGGCGATTCAAGTGCTACTTATCTTGCACAAACGCATCCTGAATCTAAGAAAAAGCAACTCACTGCGCAACGAATCAGAGTGGCATTTGTAGGCAATCCGAATTGCGGTAAGACGTCTCTCTTCAATGCGGCGAGTGGCGCTCATGAGCATGTGGGAAATTATAGTGGGGTGACAGTGGAGGCTAAAACGGCTACCTATCGCCAAGGTGGCTATACATTTGATCTTATTGATTTACCGGGAGCTTACTCCATTAGTTCGTATAGCCCGGAGGAGAAGTATATTAGCCAGTACTTAATGGGTGATGAGCGACCTGATGTAGTGATCAATGTGGTGGACTCTACCAATTTGGAGCGTCACTTATATATGACTGCACAGCTCTTGGAGACTAGTATCCCAGTGGTGGTAGCACTCAATATGTGGGATGAGTTGGAGGCCTCTAGTAGCGAATTGGATACGGAGCAATTGACCCGTTTAATTGGGGTGCCTCTCTGCCCTACCAATGGACGTACTGGACGTGGAATTAAGAACCTTTTTGAGCAAGTTGCTACGATCTACAATAACCGTTCGGTGGAGCATCGAGTGGTAGATATTCGTTACCGCCAAGAGGTGGAGATGGCAATTGCGGAGCTGAGCGAGGTGCTTCGAGAGCACTGGGAGCAATTCCCTCTCGTGATACAAGAGCTGAGACCACGCTATATGGCGATTAAGTTGCTGGAGGAGGATGAAGCGATGCAGGAAGTGGTTGCCATGCTACCGGATAAGGGTGTCGCCCTGTTGCAACAAGTAGCAGAGCTGATTGATCGGTATGCCAAGCATACTGATAATGATATCCAGCATGATTTCACCAATGGTCGATATGGATTTGTGCGGGGGGCACTTCAGGAGACTTATCGTACCAATTATGATTCTATCACGGAGCGTAATCGTAAGATTGATCATATTCTGACCCATAAGATCTGGGGCTTCCCTATCTTTATCGCGGTTATCTTCTTGATGTTTCAGCTCACCTTTATTCTTGGCGAGTATCCTATGAATTGGATAGAGTCGGGTGTGGCACTGTTGGGACAATGGATCGGTGATCTGATGCCAGAGGGGATGCTGAAGGACTTGTTGGTGGATGGTGTGATTGCCGGAGTTGGGGGGGTACTAGTCTTCCTTCCCAATATCGTAATCCTTTACCTCTGCCTCGCCTTTATTGAGGATACCGGTTATATGGCAAGGGCTGCCTTTATTATGGACCGATTGATGCACCTAATAGGGTTGCATGGAAAGTCCTTTATCCCACTCGTGATGGGCTTCGGTTGTAATGTGCCAGCAGTGATGTCGACACGCACCATCGAGAATCGTAATAATCGCTTGCTTACGATGCTGATTATCCCCTTTATGAGTTGTAGTGCCAAGTTGCCTGTTTACCTATTGCTCGCTGGAGCTTTTTTCCCTAACAATGCGGGACTGGTGCTCTTCATACTTTACTTCTCAGGTATCTTAGTCGCTGTGTTGAGTGCGCTGATATTTAAGCGACGCTTCAATACAGCTAAAGAGACGCCTTTCGTGATGGAGCTTCCGCCTTACCGTATTCCTACATTCAAGAGTGTGTTACTGCATATGTGGGAACGAGCAAAGCAGTATCTACAGAAGATGGGAACGGTGATTTTAGTCGCCTCTATCGCTATTTGGGCATTGAGCTACTTCCCCAATGTCCATAGCTTAGATGAGCCTGAGCAAGATACTCTTATAGCCCAACATATAGAGAAGGTCAGAGCACAAGAGCAGGCTGATTTCGAGGAGATGGATCGTGATCACCAACTCACTATGGTTCAGCAAGAGTATTCATTGATTGGTCGATTAGGGCATACCATTCAGCCTATCTTTAAGTGGCATGGATACGATTGGCGGATGAGCGTTTCGCTCCTTACAGGTGTGGCTGCAAAGGAGATAGTAGTAAGTACTATGGGAGTCCTATTCACTGGTGATGGAGAAAATGAGGCGCTCCTTTCAAGTAAGTTGCAGAATGCTACTTATTCCGATGGTACTAAAGTGCTAGACCCTGTGATAGCCCTTTCGTTTATGATATTTGTACTGGTTTATATCCCATGTATCAGTACTGTAGTAGCGATAGGCCGAGAGAGTGGGCGATGGAGGTATGCTCTCTATAGCACCTTCTACTCCATCTCTGTGGGGTGGGTATTGGCACTACTCGTATCCGTAGTGGGACATTTAATAATATAGGTTTAGCGGGCTCTTGCCAATTCTAGTATAGCTTCAGCAGCCAATCTTGATGAAGGTTGAGCTGTCTGGAGCTTTTCTTTTATCTCCCGATACTGCTCCAGCATCTTATCCCGCTTCTCTCCATTAATAGTTAAAGGCGCAAGGGCGTTCCATATCTTTTCCTCCGTAAATAAACCGCCAAACAGTTCCTCTACCACCTGCTTATCAGCCACAAGATTGACGAGCGAAATATAGGGAGTAGTGAAAAGGCGCTTAAATACATAGTTGGCAAGATATCCAGCCCTTTGGGCGTAGCAAACCACTTGCGGAGTGCCTATAAGAGCTGTCTCAAGCGTGGCAGTACCACTAGTGACCAGTGCGGCCTTGGCTCCTTTCACCACTCGATAAGTATCATCGATCACTAGCTCCACACCTTTTGTGTCGTTCAGAAAAGGCTGATACACTTCCTTTGGCAAACTGCTCGTACCAGCTATCTTGATGCTAAGGTCGGGAAAAGAACTTGCCACTCGAAGCATCGTCGGTAAGTTTTGCGCAACCTCCGACCGCCTACTGCCCGGAAGTAAAGCAATATAAGGAGCTGTATCTGTGGTATGAAAGCCACTTAGAAACTGCTCCACTTCCTCCAAAGAGGGGTTGCCAATATACTTCACCTGCTCCAGCTGGTGTTGCTGAAAAAAAGGGATCTCAAATGGAAATATAGAGAGAATGAGGTCTGTATCAGTACGAAGTTTCTTGATGCGTCCTTTCTTCCATGCCCATACCTTGGGCGGAATGAAGTAGACGATTTTTGTCTGAGGTAAATGCTTACGTACAAAAGGTAGCACATACCTGAAGCAAAAACTAGCATAGTCGGTGCAGATGACCACATCAGGGCGGCTATTGATTAAAGCCATCTGAATTGCCTTCCCCGCCTCTCGGATCGTGCCGATATTCTTTGCTACATCAATGAAGCCCATAAAAGCGAGATGCTCCGAAGCGACCACACACTCTCCACCGACCTCTCGCATACGAGGTCCTCCCATAAAAGCAAAAGAGGCTGAGGGGTCTAGACTCCTCAGCTCTTTCATTAGTCTGGAGGTATGGAGGTCTCCACTGGCTTCGCCTGAGACAAGAAAGTAGTTCATCACTCGTCCCAGTGCTTTATTTGTTGGATAAATTCGTAGTCCGTCACATCGATATTGCATGGGACAATCGTGGCATACCCCTTCTTCAGAAGCTGAATATCCCAGTTTTGATTGATCGGCTCAGCTAATTTGATACTTCCTGATAGCCAGTAGACATCCCTACCTGTAGGAGTGGTTTGGCAGACATATTCATTCACATACTTGCCATCAGCCTGACTACAGACCCTTAGACCCCTCACCTCAGGAACCTTAGGGACATTGACATTGAGGTAGACCCCCTTAGGCATCCCCTCTTTCAGTATCTTACGAGCAATGGTACGAGCAAAACGACACGCATCTAGGAAGTCACTCTCTTGATCCCCGTGCAGGAGAGAGAGGGCAAAGGAGGGGATATTAAAGATAGTTCCCTCAATCGCTGCACCTAGCGTGCCAGAGTAATTGACTGCTATACCCTCATTTCCTCCATGATTAATACCTGCTACCACTAGGTCGGGTAGCGTAGGGAGAATCTCATTCAGCGCCAACTTTACACAGTCGGCTGGCGTACCACTACAACTATAGATGGTTAGCCCTGGCTCCGTTTCTACCATATCAAAGTGGATAGGAATAGAGGATGTAATCGCACTGGAAGTGCCACTTCGTGGTCCATCGGGCGCCACCACCACGATATCCCCGAGGTCTCTTAATGCGGTATAGAGCTCCTCTAGTCCTTTGGCAAATACACCATCGTCATTGCTGACCAATATCAGAGGCCTTTTGCTGATCATTGCACCGGTATCTCAAGCAGTTTGATATCAAAAATCAGTGTGGAGAAGCCTGGAATCCTATTAGATTGCGAGTAGGCACCATAGCCCAATTGGTAAGGTACTACCACCTCCCAATGATCCCCTACATTCATCATCTGTAGGGCATACTGCACTCCAAGTACCAGTTTATTTACAGGGTAAATCATTGTTTCCGACTCCTGAAATACCTCACCCGAAATAAAGCGACCACTCAGTTTCATCTTCACCGTACTATCCTGAAATGGATAGCTAGGTTTCTGCTCCTTAGAGCTTTCGATAACTTTGTAGTAAATGGGGTAGGTGGCATTGAGGAAGGTCGCCTCCGTGTACCCCTTCTCCACCGCTTTCTCTATGAAAGCATCATTCTCCTTCTTGTACTTACTCTCCTCCATAGGCTGATCCATATTGCAGCTAGAGAGGGAGAGCAGCATACCTCCTAATACCACTATCCAAAGTTGCATAAGAGGGAGATTTAGAATTCTCTTCATCATCTGATTATATCTTCTTGAGTAATGACTGCATACTCACACTCTCCTCTATGATATGGCGAAGCTCACTAATCGCTACACGCTCCTGCTCCATAGTGTCACGATGGCGGATCGTCACCTTGCCATCCTGCAAGCTATCGTGGTCCACAGTCACGCAGAATGGTGTGCCAAGTGCATCCTGTCTGCGATAACGCTTACCGATAGAGTCCTTCTCATCATAGTCGCAAGGGAAGTGGAATTTCAGATCGTTAATTATCTCTTCTGCTAGCTCTGGTAGGCCATCCTTACGAACCAATGGCAATACTGCCACCTTCTTAGGCGCCAAAGCTGCTGGCAGACGGAGTACTACACGCACCTCGCCATTCTCCAATGGCTCCTCATCGTAGCAGCCAAAGAGGATGCTGAGGAATAGTCGGTCCACACCAATAGAGGTCTCCACTACATAAGGTACATAGCTCTCGTTGCGCTCCGGGTCAAAGTAACGCATCTTCTTACCCGAGAACTCCTCGTGACGCTTCAGGTCAAAGTCGGTGCGTGAGTGAATACCCTCTACCTCCTTAAAGCCAAAAGACATCTGGAACTCAATGTCAGTCGCTGCATTGGCATAGTGCGCCAGCTTCTCATGGTCGTGGAAGCGATACTTATTATCGCCCAAGCCTAGCGCCTTGTGCCAGCGGAGACGGCGCTCCTTCCACTTCTCGTACCACTCCAACTCCGTACCAGGAGCCACGAAGTACTGCATCTCCATCTGCTCAAACTCACGCATACGGAAGATAAATTGGCGAGCCACTATCTCATTGCGGAATGCTTTACCGATCTGTGCAATACCAAAAGGCACCTTCATGCGGCCACTCTTCTGCACATTCAGGAAGTTGACAAAGATACCCTGAGCTGTCTCTGGACGTAGGTAAACCTTCATGGCACCATCCGAAGTTGAGCCCATCTCAGTAGCAAACATTAGGTTGAACTGACGCACATCAGTCCACTCCTTAGAGCCACTTATCGGATCCACAATCTCACAATCATCGATCAATTGCTTAAGCGCAACGAGGTCATTATCCTCCATCGCCCTTACATATCTGCCGTGTACTCCATCATACTCCTCTTGGTACTTGAGCACCCTCGCATTCGTCGCACGATATTGAGCCTCATCAAAGGCATCGCCAAAGCGCTTTTGAGCCTTCTCAATCTCCTTATTGATCTTTGCTTCGATCTTATCCAGATGCTCCTCAATCAGCACATCGGCACGATACCTCTTCTTAGATACCTTATTATCAATCAGAGGATCATTAAAGGCATCTACGTGTCCCGAAGCCTTCCAAATTGTTGGGTGCATAAAGATAGCAGAGTCAATACCCACTACATTATCATTGAGTAGGGTCATCGCGTCCCACCAATATCTTTTGAGATTGTTTTTGAGCTCCACGCCATTCTGACCATAGTCATAGACGGCACCTAGCCCATCATATATCTCCGATGAAGGGAATACAAATCCATACTCCTTGCAGTGCGATATAATCTTCTTAAATATATTGTCAATCTCTTTCTGCGCCATTGTCTTCTATAAATATATGTTCCTTATTTTTTTACCAACTACAAAGATACACATTTTCTACCCAATCCTAAGATTCTCCCTTTGGCTCCTCCTCCTTTCGGGTAATCAATGTGTCGTCAATTGGCGTTTTGAGCGAAATAAAGTAGAATAGTGCCAGTGTGATCACGTGCGCCACGATCCAAATAACTTCTCCTACGTTGATAGGTACCACAGGATTGTAGAATAGTCCTACCACTGCCATCAGGCACATCAAGAGGGTCACCGACTTTTTCTCACGGTAGGTGCGGAATACGTAGTACAAGGCACCACCGCAGATCAGCACACGGCAGATACTTGCTACAAGTGGGAGGTGGATCCGCTCTATGAAGAGCAAAACCAATGCCGAAAGGGCAAATACCAGATAAAGCGACTTATTATTCATCCTCTAGTTTCAGTCCTTCGTAAAATAGATTGAGTAGCTTATTAGCTCCCACAAACGAACTCATTTTATCCTCCAAAATCGCACGCTCCACCCTAGGAAGCTCCTCTTGGATTGCAGGACTGGAGTAGAAGCTATTTTTAAGGGCTTCGTTGATACTCTCGTACATCCAGTACTTCGTCTGCTCATTGCGGTGGCGGTAGAAGTAGCTATTCTCCTTTACAAAGGCTATGAAGCGATCGATCATGCCCCACACCTCATCAATCCTGAGGTCGTAGAAGCCGGAGTAGGTGAGAACTTCGGGCGTCCATCCACTCTCGGCTGGCGGAAAGAGGTGCAGCGCATTGCGGAAGTGCTGTGCCGCCAGCTCTGCCGGCCTAATGTTTTCGCCATCCGCCTTATTGATCACTATGCCATCGGCCATCTCCATAATGCCTCGCTTGATCCCCTGTAGCTCATCGCCCGTACCAGCCAATTGTATCAAGAGGAAAAAGTCGACCATCGAGTGCACTGCCGTCTCCGACTGCCCTACACCCACTGTCTCCACAAAGATGGTATCAAAGCCAGCCGCCTCGCAGAGAATGATACTCTCTCGCGTCTTGCGTGCTACACCGCCTAGCGAACCTGCCGAAGGGCTAGGACGGATAAAGGCATCATCCTCCTTCGAAAGTCGCTCCATACGGGTCTTATCTCCTAGGATACTTCCTTTCGAACGCTCGCTTGAGGGGTCAATGGCAAGCACCGCCAGCTTATGTCCACCCTTCACCACATGCATCCCAAAAGCATCGATAGAGGTACTCTTGCCGGCTCCTGGCACGCCTGTGATGCCAATGCGTACCGACTTTCCAGAGTATGGGAGGCATCGCTCGATCACCTCCTGTGCCTTTTGCCTATGCTCGGGCAAGCGACTCTCCACCAGCGTCACCGCTTGCGAGAGCATCGCTCTATCTCCCGCCAAAATACCCTCCACATACTCATCTGTAGAGAGCAGGCGGCGACGGCGTGGCTTGAAATAGGGGTTGACAATCGGAGCGTGGTGTACGCCACTATTCACTTGTAGGCCTTTGTATTCACCAGAGTTTTCGGGGTGTTGATAGTTCATATATATATGGATCGTTATTGTATCGTTACTAAATTATATACCACTTTCTACAAAGGTACCAAATAGCCACAAGATTAACCACCCCTCTACCTAGATAAAATATCGCGAACTGCTCTAGACCAATCTCAAGACTGTAGTTGGCTATTTGGCGAGTTTGTAACTCAGCTGTCGCGGAGTTTGTAACTCACTCATTGCGGAGTTTGTAACTCGTTAATCACGCAGTTTGTAACTCGTTAATCACGGAGTTTGTAACTCGACAATCTACAGGTTTATCTTGGAGATAGTGTGGGTTTTGTGGTGGAGCGGGATTTGATTACATTTGCGTAGTGACTTTAATTAAACTAAAATTGATGATATGAAAAGACTTTATTCTCTCTTGGCCTTAATGGCTAGTTTATGGCTGGTATCGTGTGGTAGTGATGCAGGAAAGGAGGCTACTCCGAAGGATGTGGTACGGGTGGCGGTTTTTCAGGGGCATGGATGCTCTGAAACCTGTGTATGGGAGGCGATGGCAGCGGTGGAGATGGATCCGTCGCTGGAGTGTCGTTTGCTTACCACTAAGGAGATCAATGAGGGCGCTCTAGCTGATGTGGATGTCTTGGTGGTGCCTGGTGGTGGGGGTAGCCGACAGTACCTCAATATGGGAGGTGAGGGCCGGCAAAAGGTGCAAGAGTTTGTGGCAAATGGTGGCGGATATGTGGGTATCTGTGCGGGTGCTTATCTGATTACGGATACGCCTAACTACGCCTGTCTGGCGATGAGTGGCGCTGAAGCACACGATATTGAGCACGATAATCGGGGTAGGGGGATTGCTAAGGTGACACTGACGGATGAGGGGAAGGTGCTATTCCCTGAGATGGCGGAACAAGACACCTTATATATAATGTACTATGAAGGTCCGGTGGTACTGCC
>USJF01000046.1 GCA_900554935.1 uncultured Porphyromonas sp. | reverse complement strand
CAGATAGTCGATACCTGTCCATATAAATTCGCCAATGGTGTAGGGTAGATCCTCTTGATTAAGGAAGTCATCCTCTGGAAGGTTGCTCCAACCACAGTGCTCTACATCATAGCTACTGCATTGCTGGTCGGCATACCGCGCCATAGATTTACGCTCCACGGGAAATTTATAGATGCCACGTGAAGAGAGCGTTGAAGTAGTCTCAGCGCCAAGAATTAGTCTTTGTGGCAATTGGTCGTACGCTTCTTGGTACTGCCAATTGTAGTAGTTAAAGCCCACCAAGTCCATAATCGAGGCAAAGTTATTCTTCACCGACCCGAGAGGATTATTCATACCCACCGTCACCGGGCGAGTAGGGTCTTCACGATGCAAAACACTCTGTAGGAAGTAAGCCAACTTATTGCCACCCGGCGTCACTTGCTCATCAATCTCATTTCCGATGCTCCACATCACGATAGAAGGGTCATTGCGGAACGCCCTTGCAAGATTAGTAAGGTCACGCTCTGCCCATTGGTCAAAGTAAAGGTGATACCCATTCTTCACCTTAGGGCGCGCCCACTCATCAAAGCTCTCCGCCATCACCATCATCCCCATCTCATTGCACGCCTCAATCAGCTCCGGAGCCGGCATATTGTGTGAAGTACGGATCGCATTCACCCCCATATCCTTCATCAGGCGTATCTGCCTTTCATACCCCCTCTTGTGGCTTGCTCCGCCAAGAGGTCCTAGGTCGTGGTGCAGACAAACACCCTGAATCATCACCTTCTTACCATTAAGGTAAAAACCATCATCGGGGCGCAGCTCTATCGTCCTCACTCCAAAAGTAGTCTGGTAGTTATCCACCAACTCTCCATCTACAAATAGTTGAGTAAGAGCCGTGTAGAGGTGCGGCTTCTCTAGCTCCCATAGCTTAGGGTGCCGAAGCTTGATATTCTGCTCCAGTAGATTGCCCATCAGCTCACTACCCGACGTCTCCATCACCGCCACCTCATTGCCCTCATCGAGGATTGCCGTTCGGATAGAGATTCTTTCCGGCTCCGTCGTCGTATGATTTTCCAGTGTCGTCTTGATATTGACCTGTGCCCACTCCTTATCCACTCGTGGGGTAGCAATCTGAGTGCCCCATTCAGCTACCTTCACTCCCGAGGCAAAGGTAACCCATACATTGCGATAAAGCCCCGCCCCTGGGTACCAGCGAGAGGTCTCCTCAGGGTTCTCTAGGCGAATGGCAATACTCTGAAGTTTCTTGGCAGGGTCAATATAATCGGTAATATCCACTTGAAAAGGGCTATATCCATAGGGCCAGTAGATTGCTTCCTTGCCATTGATGTAGACACGGGCATTGCTCATCGCGCCATCAATCCGTAGATAAGTGCGATCGCCACTTTGGTACCCCCTCTTCAGGGCAAAGGTATTACGGTACCAGCCTACTCCCACGTGGGGCAATCCACCCGTGCGGGCAATATGGTAAATAGGTTTGTTTTGGCCATCCTGCGAAATGGCCAAAAACTGCTTATCTATCTCCGGGTTAAAAGGCCCGTCAATAGCCCAGTCGTGTGGCACTACCACTTGCGACCATTGGCTATCATCGTACTGAGGATTACTAAACGCCTTTTGGTCTTCCCTCGTGAAGTGCCACCCTTCTCTCAGGCGAAGGACCTCTCTAGGTGCCAGACTACTATCCAATTTATTTTGTCCGAAGCTAGGCAAAGCCATCGCTGTGAATGCCACAAGCGCCACAGCCAGTGATAAATATTTCCGCATATTACTTCTACTTTTATATTTCTTAGTTGCTAACTGCAAATATACCCATTTTTACCGACCTTCTCTCCCATAATAAAAAAGGCAGTCTCGGCTTAATGTCAAGACTGCCTTTTTTGTTGCTTAAAAGCAAAGGGGAGTTTATTTGCGAGCGAGTGTCGCTAGGACCTTGTGGTGCTCATCGAGTAGATATAGCTCGCCACTCTCTGTAATGGTGAAGTGCTCCACCTCGTCGAGGAGTTGGGTCATTTGCTTCTCCAGCTCAATGTGCTCACAGAGTGCCAGAGTGCCAGCAAGGTCTGAGAACTCAATCTCCGTGGCATCGTAGTCATCGTCCATAGGGTTGTCAAACTCAAGGTTGCCCATATAGTCATTGCAACCGAAGTTACCTGCAAAGCGATTCTGAGCAATATCAAAAGAGAGAGTCAGGCTCACCTCAGATGGGACGGACTCACCTATCTTTGCCACGATCCATTCCCCATCGAGTTGCTCCTTAGGCACCGCCTTAAGGCCGTCAGTGCTATCATCTGCCACTACGGTAGTTTCAGTAGCGGTTTGCTCGTCATTAGACTGTTGCTTATCATCGCAACTACTTAGAGCCATCCCCACGAGTGCCATTCCTAGATAGATAAAATACTTTTTCATCATCATCATTTTCTTTGTTATTAATTAGTTGATTCCTATTCCTTTGTATTCCAGTCCGAGGGCTTCAAGCTCCTCCACTGGATAGATATTACGTCCGTCCACCACAAGGTTTCCACGCATCAGCTCCTTCACGCGCCTCCAATTAGGGAGCCTAAATTGCTTCCACTCGGTGAGCAGAATAAGGGCATCGGCCCCCTCCACCACCTCGTAGATATCCTGGCCGTAAGCCACTTGTGGGGGCAAGATAGAGCGTGCATTGTCTATAGCAATGGGGTCAAAAGCTGCTACCTCTGCCCCAGCTTCGATCAGCTGTCGGATCACCACGATGGAGGGTGCTTGTCGCATATCATCCGTCTCCGGCTTAAAGGCAAGCCCCCAAACCGCCACCTTTTTCCCTTTAAGCGACCCCAGTTGCTCCGCCACCTTTTCAAAGGGGCGTAGCTTTTGCCGTTCATTCACCTCGTGCACCTGCTCAATGATGGTGAGAGGCCGTCCGTGGGCACGACCGGTACTGGCGAGCGCCTGCACATCCTTTGGGAAGCAAGAGCCACCATAGCCACAGCCGGGGTAGAGAAAAGCCTTGCCAATCCTTTTATCAGAGCCCATCCCCTCCCTCACGAGCGATATATCTGCCCCGATCGCCTCTGCGAGATTGGCCAATTCATTCATAAAACTGATGCGAGTAGCGAGCATCGCATTGGAGGCATACTTAGTCAGCTCTGAGGAGCGAATGTCCATGGCGATTACTCGATAGTTATTGAGTAGAAATGGGCGATAAAGCCGGCTAAGGAGCTCTCCCGCATACTCACTTCTGTAGCCCACTACCACACGATCCGGACTCATAAAGTCCTTGATGGCAGCACCCTCTTTCAGAAACTCTGGGTTGCTCGCCATATCCAGCTCTAGATGCTCCAGACCACGCCGAGCATATCCCGCACGGATGATCTCCTCCACTCGCTCCGTGGTACCTACTGGTACGGTACTCTTGGTCACCACCAGCAGATGCTTTGTGGCAAGGGCTCCGATCTCTTCGGCAACGGACAATACCTGCTTTAGATCGGCCTCTCCCCCCTCACCCGTAGGGGTGCCAACGGCAATGAAGAGCACCTCCACTTCGTTGATCACCTTCCCCAGATCGGTATGAAAGGTGAGCCGACCTTCGGCTCTATTTTGTGCCACCAGCTCCGCCAGACCCGGTTCGTAGATCGGTAGCTCCCCCCGCTCAAGTGCTTCAATCTTGGTGCGGTCCTTGTCTATACAAGAGACATTCACGCCCATCTCAGCGAAGCAGGTGCCACTCACTAGCCCCACATACCCTGTACCAATAATCGCTATATTCATACTATTTACTTCTAGCTCTCATCTCTAATCAATGCACTAAGGTACCAAAATATATCTATTTCACTAGGTCTTGACTGATTGGAAACCAAGGTTTATGCATTAGAAAAATCTTGTGGGTGGTTTATATCGAAGTATCTATTGTTAAGGACCTCCTCGAGGAGGTCCGATTTGTTGTAGCCCACATTCGAGTCTCGTAGAGCCGATGAATGGGGGGTAAAAAGGCAATCAAAACCCACGACCCCTTGTGGGTCGGACAACCTTTTTCAGGAAACCACAACCACATGGTGGGGAGGGGACAAGGGCATTGAGATTCAGCTCTGTATATGGGCTGCTGTCGAGTTTGTAACTCAGCCATCGTGGAGTTTGTAACTCAGTGATTGTGGAGTTTGTAACTCAGTGATTGTGGAGTTTGTAACTAAGCGATCGTGGAGTTTGTAACTCGGCAATTGCTTGGTTTTAGGCGGATGATATGCGAGACACTTCACTTGAAGTAGAGAGTCTCGGCAGGGAGTTCTTTTGATGCTTAACCACTGACTTTTTGATGCTAAATTACTTGTGGAGCTGAGAAAGTATCATATTTTTGATGTATTTGTATTTCTTTTGGGTATCTTTGCCGTAGACACTTAGGTATTGGCCACTTATGTACGATGGGTGGTCGTTTAATAGGGAATTTGGTGAGAGTCCAAAGCAGTTCCTGCTACCGTGATGTCTTTTGGAGGTGTGTTGCCTCCGCCTTTCAGATATTCTCTGAAGCCACTGGAGAAGTGCTTTTTGACCTACCTTTATACTCACACACACTCTCTCTGGGAAGGCTTTTCTGAAGCAAAGGTACAAGACAAAGTCGGGAGACCTGCCTATCTGCATAATGATGAGAGGATACACTTGGCTCAGGAACAAGCGGGTATCCTAGGTTGATTTTTTTTTAGATAGTATGAATATATGTACACGTAAGAGGTATAGTATAGGGCGAATGCTGGCTTTCCTGCTTTGCTCTGCTCTTTGCCCTCTATATGCTGTGGCTCAGTCGCTCCCTAAGGACTCAATCCAGCTCACGGACCAGCTGGCGGAGGTGGTGGTGACGGGTACTGGTACTCGGCATTATAGCGCCGTGGCACCGGTTCGCACGGAGGTGGTGACGAAGCAGGACTTGATCAGCATCTCGGGGCATAGCCTTGATGATATTCTTACCAACATCTCCCCCTCTTTTGATGCGCTCAATAGTACTATGGGGAGTGGTATCTCGCTCGGTGGGCTTGGGAATAGCTATATCTTGGTACTGGTGAATGGTAGGCGGCTACATGGTGATGTGTGTGGTCAGAATGACTTGGGCAAGATTAGCTCGTCGATGATTGAGAAGATAGAGATCGTGAAGGGTGCAGCCTCTACGCTCTATGGCTCGGATGCCATAGCGGGGGTGATCAATATCATCACAAAGGACTACACTGATACGCCGCTATCGGTGGTGAATAGCAGTCGTATAGGTTCGTATGGCCAGTGGCAGCAGAGTAATACTATTGCGTGGGGCTATAAGACTCTCTCTAGTGTGACGCAATACTCGGGAGATAGGAGTAGTGGTTGGCAAAATAGCACGCAGGAGCTCTATCGGAAGGAGCTCTATGAGAATAGTACTACGGAGACCTCTAGCGCTTTTTACAACCACCGTATCCAGCAGGAACTGACTTGGCGCCCTAATAAGCAATGGGAGGTGCATGGTACGGGGATGATCTACAAGAAGCGTATTTACCATGCGCCAGGAGCTCCCCGGTGGCGTATGTATCACCTTAGGTATAATGACCAAGCGGCGAGTGTGGAGACCACCTTCCGCCCAAGTGCTTACCAGACGTTTAATCTCTTGGCTAGCTTCGATAGGCATGCCTACCACTATGATTACTACAGTCGATATTTAGATGAGTCCTTTCGGCCGGAGGTGCTTGATGATGGTAGGATACATTATGTGCCGATGCCTTTTTATTACCAGCCGGGGGAGTCTTCTCTGGAGAGTGATCAGCGGCAGTACTTGGTGCACGCTAAGGGCTCTATGCAGCTAGGCTCTTCACACCAGACTTCGTTTGGATTGGAAGGAATTGTAGATCACTTGATCGCCCCCAACCGTATGCCCAATGGCTCGGGTGCTGCCTACACGCTTTCGGCCTATGCGCAGGATGAGTGGCAGGTGACGCCTCTATTTAATGTGACGGGTGGGGTGAGGTATCTCTATCATAAGTCTTTTGGTAGCCACGTTACGCCTAAGCTCTCTTTTCAGTATCGATTTGGGGGCAGTGGATGGCAGCTTCGCGGTACTTATGGCCGTGGGTTTAAGACGCCTACGATCAAGGAAATCTACTATGAATACCAACGGACGATGATGAGTAAGCTAAGGGTATATCTGGGTAATCCTGATCTGAAGCCTCAGGTATCGGACTACTTCTCTTTGGGCCTTAGCTATGACCCTAGTAAGAAGCTATCGATGCACCTGTATGGCTCTTTCAATAAAGTGGATAATATGATTACGCTGATCCCTGTGCCTCTCCCTCCAAAGTATCATAGCGATGAGGGAAAGGAGCTGGATGGAGCAATGCAATACATCAATGCGGAGGATGCTAAGATATGGGAGCTGGAGTATGCACTTACTTGGGCACCGGTGAAGTATCTGAAATTGTCTATGGGCTATACGCTCACTAGGACTAGTACGCATGTGTATGATTCGGAGCTGACGAAGAAGGGCGATGGGACACCGGTAATTGTGGAGCGCCCCATCGATGGCACTTCAATGCACAAGGGAACGATAGGGGCGACCTATACGCTACGCAATAAGCACTACGACCTTGTGGCAGGGTTACACGGTAGGATGCAATCGGATAGATACTATGCCTATGATGGTGATGCCCCTGGTTTTGCACTTTGGAACTTGACCACTACCCACCGATTTAAGTATTGGAAGCAGTGGAATCTCCAGCTAACGCTGGGGATAAATAATATCTTTGACTACAAGGAGACTCACCCTTATGGGCTGAACTTTGGTACAAAGACGCCTGGACGTACCTACTTCGCTACGGTGAAGATAGGCTTTGAGCAGAAGAGAGATGAATAATATATTCTAATAACCTTTTAACTACAAGAATGATGAAAAAGTATTTTAGTTTTTTGCTGTCGCTGGTGGTGCTAGCAATGGCATTTACAGCATGTGATGAGGAGGTGAAAAGCCCTTCACAAAACCCTGCTGACGCTTTCGCTAAGAAGCACGACACAGCTCTGCTACTCGTGACCTTTGGCTCTACCTTTGAGGTGCCTCAGAAGACTTTTGACGGTCAGAAGGCTTTCTTCCAAAAGGAGTTCCCCAATGCAGATGTTTATCTATCCTACACCTCTAGGACTATCATCAATCGTATGCAAGCTCAAGGTAAGGAGTTTATCCCACCAGCAATGTGGTTGCAGAGCTTCTTGAAGAAGAACTACAAGAATGTCTATGTACAATCTTTCCACGTGATCCCAGGTGAGGAGTATACGCTACTAAGGGATGCTTATGTGAAGAAGGAGTACAATAAGCAGATTGAGAAGGTGGAAAAGGATCTTAAGGAAGGCGCTCCAAGGCGTAATCCAGCGGTGCTAGGTCACCCTCTTCTATTCTCTGATCAGGATATCCAAAAGGTGGCTAAAGTCCTAGTGGATGATAATAAGGAGGCTATCCAGAATGGTGAAGCAGTAGCCTTTATGGGCCACGGTAACCCTGAAGAGAACTACAATTATGCCAATAAAAAGTATAAGATGCTAGAGGAAGCGATGCAAAAGTATGCCAAGGAAACCTACGGTCACGGCTATGTATATGTAGCTACTGTAGACTATCCAGAAATGCTATTTGCCTACCTTGCTGGTGAGCTAAAGGCAGTAGAGAACCAAGTGAAGGATAAGAAGATCCATCTGCAACCTCTTATGACGATCGTAGGTGACCACGCTAATAATGATATGGCAGGTGATTACGAGAAAGGTGAGAAAGATGAGGACCAGAGCTGGAAGTGGCAATTGGAAAATAAAGGCTGGAAGGTAGAGGCTCGAATGAAGGGTCTCGGTGACTATCAGGAGATAAACGCTATCTATCTTGAACACCTCAAAGAGGCCATTGCTAATGGACACAAGGAGTAACACTCCTATTCTTAACAGAAATAAGGGCGAGCACCAATGGGTGCCCGCCCTTTTCTTATACCCCTATAGGGGGTAGGTTACTTCACCATAAAGTGAAGTGGTACTTGAGCGCTGGTGATACCATCGCTGGCGGTGACCATAATGATCACTCTACCCTTTGCCTTTGCTGTGTAGCTAAGTGTCTCACCTGTGATGGTGGTTTCTACTACATCGGGACGCTCGGAGCGTGCTGTGAAGGTAAGGGTCGCCCCCTCTTGGTACTTGAATAATGTCGTTAGCTTTACCTCGCCTTTATTCCCCACGGAAAGTCTTTGCTCGCTGAGGTTTTTGAGCGGAGTCACTGCTTGATACATGCTAATGTGATAGCTAATGACCTCTTCGGTGCTCTTGCCATACTCATCGGTCAGCACTAGCGTCACTTTGTGTTCGCCAGTAGCTTGGATTGGAGTAATCTCTAGCTCTATTACCTCTCCATTACGATGGTGCTTAATTCCATAAAGATCGCCTTTGAGTGCGTAGCTCCATTGGTGATGGTCGGGGTCATTGACCTTAAGAGTGAGGTGCTCCTTCTGATTGGTAGCTAGCTGTATCGTGCCCTTTGGTAGACCATCGGTCACGATAGGCGCTTTATTCTCTTTCGTGGCAAACTGCCCTTTAGCAAGGACGCTCGAACGATTGCCGAAATAGTCTACCGCCTCAATAGCATAGTGGTAGAGGGTGCCATCGTTGATCCCCTTAAGCAGATACTTGACTTTCTGACTACCGCCACGGCTATCGGGATAAACCTTGAAGGGCTTTAGCTCCTTAGTGGAGGCTATCTCCTTAGTGTCAATGTAGAGATTATAGAAGTAGGCTTGTCCATTGTGGGCATCGGCATCTTTGGAGGTGTCCCATGTGAATTGGGCTGTAATGTAGCTGGGAGTGACACTTACCGACTTTACTTCTTCGGGTGCTTTACCCATATCCTCTAAGAGTGCAATGCTTGCATCGATATACCCTGCACCTAGCTTGCCCTTGAGTATGGGGTTGAAGCTATAGATGTCGTAGGGCCGCAATGCTGAGAGTAGTCGCTCTTTGAGCATCTCATTGGTAAAACCCTTGCCACCAAACTTGGAAACGACGAGTGCGGCAATACCTGATACGTGTGGGCAAGCCATAGAAGTGCCATGCATGTAGCCATATTTATTGCCTGGAATAGTACTCAATACGCCTGCTGCCATTCCAAACTCTTGGTCGCCACCAGGTGCGGTGATATCTACGTAAGCACCGAAGTTGGAGTAGAAGGCTTTCTTGAAGCCCCAGCCCATGGATGCTACGCTGATGCAGCCTTCGTAGGCACCGGGATAGTTGTTGTACTCTA
>USJF01000045.1 GCA_900554935.1 uncultured Porphyromonas sp. | reverse complement strand
GGCATGGCTGCTCTTGGTGCCCTTCTGCAGATTAGCCGTAAGGTAGCGACCGATACCAAAAGGGTTCGCCGACTTGATCGGATGACTTTTATAGGACTACTGATGTATATGGTCTCTGGTGGTTTTATGATCCAAGGCTCTCATATTTGGCTACCACTATTTGCAGTAGCTACGGTATTTTATATCTACGCTCTATTTGCAAAGGATAGAGCTTTGAGAAAGGAGAACAAGTCATGACTAGAGATGGCGATAGAAGGTTGGTAATCATCCCTACCTATAATGAGATTGAAAATATCAGGGCAATTATTGAGGCAGTAATGGATCTGCCAATTCCTTTTGATGTGCTAGTAGTAGACGATAATTCACCCGATGGCACCGCCAAGGAAGTCCACAAGATCATTGAAGAATATCCTGGGAGAGTGCATATTCTGGAGCGTAAAGGGAAGCAAGGCCTTGGAACTGCCTATATTGCGGGATTTAAGTGGGCGCTAGAGAAGAGATACGATTACATTCTCGAGATGGATGCCGACTTTAGCCACAACCCAAAAGACCTAGTCCGTCTCTACGAAGCATGTGCTATAGAAGGTGCTGATCTAGCTATCGGCTCGAGATATGTTAAGGGTGTTAATGTGGTGAATTGGCCACTAGGGAGGGTACTGATGAGCTACTTTGCCTCGAAGTATGTCCGTATCGTCACAGGGATGAAGGTGAATGACGCCACCGCTGGCTTTGTTTGTTACAGAGCAGAAGTACTTAGGACTATCGACTTAGATGAGATCCATTTCAAGGGCTATGCCTTTCAGATCGAGATGAAGTACACGGCCAAGATGTGTGGCTTTAAATTGGCCGAGGTGCCTATCGTATTCGTTAATCGCGTACTTGGCACCAGCAAGATGAATAGTAGCATTTTTGGAGAAGCTTTCTTCGGGGTACTCAAGCTACGTTGGTGGGGTATGACACGCAAATTCCCTCAGAAAGGAAGCGTACAACTAGAAGATTAAAAGAAAACGAGAGACCATGTCCATTCTAATCAAAGGAGCGACCATAATCAACGAAAGGCAAAAGCTAGAGCACGCCTCACTTTTAATTGAAGGCGAAGAGATAGCTCGCATTTACACGTGTAATGATGAGCTTCCTTCTGCCGATGAAGTGATTGAAGCCGATGGACTTCTCTGTCTTCCTGGAGTGATAGATGACCAAGTGCACTTTAGGGAGCCAGGGTTGACGCACAAGGGGGATATTGCCTCCGAAAGCCGCGCCGCTATCCTAGGAGGTGTGACCAGTTATATGGAGATGCCCAATACAATGCCACAAACTATCACCTTAGAGGCGTGGAAGGACAAGATGGAGATCGCGAAGAAAAGTTCCTTTGCCAATTATGCCTTTTACTTTGGTGCCACCAATGACAATGCTCCACTACTCACGCAAGTAGATAGGAAATTCACCCCTGGAGTAAAGGTATTTATGGGGGCATCAACAGGCAATATGTTGGTAGATCACGACGATGCACTACGAGCTATTTTCAAAGATTCGCCCCTGCTTATTGCCACTCACTGTGAAAGTGAGGAGGTGATCCAACGCAATAAAGCCAAAGTCATTGCTGAAGTGGGTAGCGACCCAGATGTGAAGTGGCACCCCATCATTAGAAGTGCTGAAGCATGCTATGAAAGTAGTCTTAAAGCAAGCAACCTCGCTAAGGAGGCAGGAGCGAAGCTACATATCCTACACCTAAGCACAGCTAAAGAGCTGGAGCTACTGGACGAGAGTCAGCACATCACGGGTGAGGTCTGTGTCCACCATCTCTGGTTTACCGATCAAGATTATGAGCGTCTTGGCACCCGCATCAAGTGGAATCCCGCCATTAAAACGCTCAAAGATAGGGAAGCACTGAGAGAGGCAGTAAGGTGTGGCAAGCTTAATATCATTGCCACCGACCACGCCCCACACCTTCTGTCTGAGAAAGAGGGTGGTGCCCTCACCGCAGCTTCAGGTGGTCCATTGGTACAGCACTCATTACTGATGATGCTGGAGCTAGCTGATCAAGGGGTATTCAGTACAGAGCGGGTAGTGGAGTGTATGTGCCACAATCCGGCGAATCTATTTGAAGTCGAAAAGCGTGGATATATCCGCGAGGGCTACTTTGCAGACTTAGTCTTAGTAGACCCCAAGAAGCCGTGGACTGTAACGAAAGAGAATATCGCTAGCAAGTGTGGTTGGAGCCCACTAGAGGGGCATACCTTTGCTCACAGCGTCGTATCGACCTTTATCAATGGCACTGAAGTGGTGAAAGATGGGAAGGTGGTAGAGAACCTTCCAAAAGCAGCTCGCCCACTCACGTTTGATCACAAAGAGTGGAGATGAAGCTGAGATACCAAATACTCATTTTCTGTCTATTCATATCTTTATCTGGACTAGAGACCTATGCACAGATAGATATGGACAAGCAGTTGCGGGAGCGAAAAGAGAAGAAAGATGACTATGATGATTCGGATAGAGATCGTCTGAAGAGTCTCTTTTCCTTCTACCTAACGCCACGAACTGGCGACCTGCAGAGTGCACCTATAGATACGATGATGCTCAATTATCATCGGCGTGCCTTTATTGAGGGGTTTAGCGTTGCCGAAGCTTATGCAGGCACATACGCTGCACCCTACCAATCAAAGATCTACTTCGATAGACCTATCAATCGTTGGGGGCAGTTCTTCTTCACTCAGCCATACGAACACCTATTTCGCAATAAAGAGCGGATGCAATGGTACGATACCAAGACGCCTTATACGCTACTGAAATACCTAACAGTGGGAAGCAATGAAAATAAGGAGCAAAACTTCACCTTTACCTTTTCCTCCAACCTCGGCAAGAAGTGGAGCTTAGGAGGGGATATTGATATTGACTATGCCAATGGTTACTATGCCCAAACAGCGAGCAAAAACTTTACCTACCGAGTATTTTCATACTATAGAGGCGACCGATACCAAGCATACGCTTCGGTAGGTAATACCAATGCGACAAATCAGGAGAGTGGAGGTATTACAGATATGCGGGCAATTACTAATCCCGACGACTTCACTGATGGCCGACGTACCCTACTCCCCAAGGATATCCCAACTAAGTACAAGTCCACATGGAATAGAATGGTCTATGGGTCGGGTCGATTGCACCATAAGTTTAGATTCGGCTTTTACCAAGATAAAGACGGAAATAGACTGGATAAAGAAGTGGCAAAGCAGGAGTTAGATAGTTCTAGCTTAGGTCAACCTCCGATGGAAAATGGTACAGGACTACCAGCCGATAGTCTCATTGCGCCACCAACGGAACTCCCAGTAGATACACTTGCCACCACACCGACCTCTTCACAAACGCAAGGGCGTCGTCGCCTTGGAAAGTCTTCGGGACAGGCCGAGGCACCGACTGAAGAGGAGCAAACGGATGATGAGGAGGAGAAAGCTGATCGAGAGTTTGTACCTGTTGCAGCTATATTCCACGACTTTCAATTAGAGCAAGGGACAAGAGAATGGGTATCACTCGACCCAAAGTTTGAAAAAGAGTACCCTAACCCTGTAATTCCCCGCCCCGCTGGATCACGCTACTTTCCAAACGACTCTTTCTACGCTCTTTGCATTAGTAATAGCATAGGGATCGAGGTGCTAGAGGGCTTCAAGAAGTGGGCGAAGATGGGCATTGCCGCATTTGTGGCCCACGATTATCGTAAATATTCACAGCCTCTTATGAATTGGGCAGATGCTCAGCGCCTAGAAATTGACAAAGTAGAGAAGAACGAAGAGAGTGAAAATAGCCTATCGGTAGGAGGTCGGATCAATAGCAACTCTTTCAAATACTTTGACTACTATGCTTGGGGACAGGTAACGCTTATTGGAGCACAAGCCGGTGAGGTGGAGGTAAGTGGCAAGCTGAACACTCACATTCCATTATTCGGGCATACTGTGACGGTCTCGGCAAATGCTGATTTCCAAAACATCAAACCTTCTTACTATCTAAGACGATTCAAGGCAAGTCTACACGAGTGGGATAGGTCGCTCAAGATGATTCAACTGCTGAGAATGGGAGGCTCTATGTATATTCCTTTCACCAAGAGTCGTATCTTCGCTAATTTCGAAACGCTCCAAAACCCTATCGCACCGAATATTAAAGGCATTCCGATGCAAAGGGAAGTGAATACGAGAGTTCTTGCGGTGGGACTAGACCAGAACTTTAGTTGGAGTATCCTCAATTGGGAGAATAGCGTAATTTGGCAAAATAGTAGCAACCAAGAGATCACCCCTTTGCCTATGATTTCGGCTTACTCCAACTTCTACTTCAAGCTACTCATTGCTAAGGTGATGACGCTTCAGCTAGGCGTAGAGGCCAAGTGGCACACTGCCTACTATGCACCTTATTATGAACCAAGTACGCAGCAATTTAGACCACAAAATGATATTAAGATCGGTGGTGAAGCCCCTTTGATCAATGCTTATGCCAATGCTCACCTTAAGAGGGCTCGCTTCTTTGTTAAGTACTACAATGTGGGAGCTTTACTATTAAAGCCAAACCACTTTACAATGCCCTACTATCCTCTATATCCACCGGTATTTAGGATGGGTGTTGTAGTTGATTTAAGGAACTAAGCAAAAGGAGGATAAGATGTCTCAACTCTCTAAGTCCAAACGTATAACGATTGCCAATGGCTTCGCGATATTGGCTGCAGCCCTCCTCATGTGGCTCTTTACCACACGTAGGTCGCAACGGGAGTCTACGCAGTCCGACTCAGCGATTGTAAAAGTAGCGATAGACCTTTCACCTGATGGACTTAGAGTAGACTCGCTTGGAGAGATGACAGGGCGAGCAAAAAAACTTTTGGAGTTACTACTTCCTCAGAAAGAGTATGAAATAGTGCCATTCTCCAGTAGAAGCGAGGCGATTGAGGAACTGGTAAAGGGCAATGTACAGCTTTACGCCACTACGATGCCTTTATCTATGGCCAATAAGATAGAGGGCACGAAACCGACAGAATGGCTCTATACTTCTAGCTTCTATTTACTCCATAAGGCCAATGATACCGATTGGAAAGCAGATTTTACTGGGGAGCGCCCAGTTGAGGTATGGGTATCGGAAGAGGATCAAGCAGCTATAACTATCGTCGAGAACCTTGCGGAGCTCAACTATCCTTCCCTCACGGTCAAGAAAAGCGAGTTGCCAACGATGCAATTGGCTATTCAACTCTCTAAGGGCGAAATCAACTATCTTATCTGTGACAAAGCCCTTGCTGAAGCCATCGTTGCAGTAGATAGTACGCTACAAAGCTCCAAAGAGATTGGCTTTGAGCTACAACAAGTATGGCTCCTGAATGAGCAATCTGATAGGCTCAAGGCTGAGATAGACAGTACCATTATTCTCCATAGAGGGAGCAAGGAGTGGCAAGATATAATCAATGAAATAGAAAAGAAATGAATATAGATAAAGATAATATACCACAGCACGAGGACTTCTACTCCTTCGGACTTCATCCAAGTGTATTGGACGGGCTTGATGCGATGGGATTTCAACACCCATCGCCTGTCCAAGAGGCCTCTATCCCCCCTATACTTGAGGGTCGAGATGTGATTTCTTGTGCTCAGACAGGTACAGGTAAGACCGCTGCCTTTGTGCTACCTATCCTAAGCGAGCTGGCTTCTGGTGAATATTCTGAGGAGTATGTCAATGCTGTCATTATGGCACCTACTAGAGAGCTCGCACAGCAGATTGACCGACAGATTGATGCTTTCTCCTACTTCGTCAGTGGGGTGAGTGCGGTACCAATTTATGGCGGTACAGGAGGCATTGAGTGGGAGCAGCAGAAGCGTGCACTACGTATGGGTGCTGATATTATCGTTGCCACTCCAGGGCGACTGCTTTCACATATCAACCTTAATACTGTAGATCTATCTCGTGTTAGTTTCTTTGTACTCGACGAGGCCGATCGGATGCTAGATATGGGCTTCTTCGATGATATCGTTGAGGTCTACAAGCTACTTCCACAAGACGTTCAGACGGTAATGTTTTCGGCTACAATGCCCGACAAGATCCGCAAACTAGCCATAGAGATTACCAAGCAACCTGTAGAGGTTAATATCGCTATCTCTCGTCCGCCAGAGTCTATTGATCAAAGTGTCTACTTCTGTAAAGAGGATGAAAAACTGGCTCTACTCACACAGATATTCAAGGAGAGAGAGGTGACCAAATCTATCGTCTTCTTTGGCTCAAAGGATCGTGTCAAAGAGGCCTACCGACTACTTCGTAGCAATGGGTACAAGGTAGCACAGATGCACTCCGACCTAGACCAATCGGAGCGTAATGACGTGATGAATGACTTCAAGAATGGACACACTCAGATCATTGTAGCTACCGATATCCTCTCAAGGGGAATTGACGTGGATGACATTCAGCTAATTGTTAATTACGATGTGCCCTCCGACCCTGAGGACTATGTCCACCGCATCGGTCGTACCTCAAGAGGGACCAATCTCGGTGGTGCAGCCATTACGATTGTCAACCAAAGAGATAAAGGT
Organism: uncultured Porphyromonas sp.; assembly: GCA_900554935.1. GTDB lineage: Bacteria > Bacteroidota > Bacteroidia > Bacteroidales > Porphyromonadaceae > Porphyromonas_A. The sequence goes on along the minus strand of USJF01000045.1, from coordinate 2,919 downwards.
CGCTTTATAGACATTGAGAAGTTTTTAGGATACAATGTACAGCGAAATAATCTACCAGAAGGGTTCGTTGTGCTCTCTGAAGAGCATGAGCAACCTTCCGAGAAGTCTCGCAATAAAAGAAGAGGAAGAAATAACAATCGAAACCGAAAAGGAGCGTCTCAAGATAGCCCCCAAAACAATAAAAGAAGGAGAAGAAATGGAGCCAACAACAATAAAGTTCAATCAAGAGGAGCTAAACCAACTCAAAAGCCAACTGCAAAGTCCTAAGCAGATTACTTTAATTGGACACGTCTCTCCAGATGGAGATTCACTAGGCTCTACACTAGCCCTTTCTCTACTTCTTAAGAAGCTAGGGCATACCACAAGTGTGGTGCACCCTACCGACTATCCTCCAAGCTTTGGATTTCTAAAAGGATCCGATGAGGTCATCATAGCTAAGCATCAACCAGAAGAGGCAATCAAAGCACTTCAAGGGGCGGAAATTATCTTCCTAATGGACTTCAATGAGGTGAAGCGGGTGGAGCAATTGGAGAACACTCTAGCTAATGCTAACGCCTTCAAGGTAATGATAGACCACCACCTACACCCCACCAGCGATGTAGATCTCTGCTTCTCCTACCCAGTGAAGCCTGCTACCTGCCTGCTACTCTACGAGTTGATTGAGGCACTTGGATATAAAGAGTATATTGACCAATCGATTGCTGAATGCCTCTACACAGGGATGGCGACTGATACTGGTGGCTTTAGCTACAATTCTCAAGACCCCAAGCTCTATACCACCATTTCAGAGCTACTTAATTGTGGGCTAGAGAAAGATAAAATCTCAAGCTATATCAATCGCAGCTATACAATCGATAAAATACGACTCTCTGCCTACCTGCTGGATAACAACCTTACTTTTTATCCGCAATACCATACTGCCATCATCACGATGAGCCAACAAGATAAACGAAAGTTTGACTACCAAATAGGAGATACCGAGGGACTGGTTAATGAACCTCTTGCAGCCAAGGAGATACTCTTTTCGATATTTCTCCACGAGCAAGCTAAGTACACCAAAGTATCGCTTCGCTCCAAAGGAAGTTTTCCAGTTAATCAGTTTGCCAAGAAGTTTTTCAATGGTGGAGGTCACCTCAATGCTGCTGGCGCCGAGGTATACACCTCTCTACAAGAGACCACTAAGATTCTATTAGAGGCGATAAAAATAATGCACCCTAGCCATGAAGATGAGTGACCTTCTCCACTTCACCGCCAAATCACTTTGGCCAGAAGCGTACGCTACAGATAATACCCCTCAACTCATTGCGGGACCTTGCAGCGCAGAGTCAAGAGAGCAAGTATTGGCTACAGCTGAAGCACTCGACCATCATGGAGTAAAGCTTTTCCGGGCTGGCATTTGGAAGCCTAGAACTTACCCAGGTCAGTTTGAAGGGGTGGGTGAAGAAGGACTAACTTGGCTCACAGAGGTACGGGAGAAGTACGGGATGCTCATCGGCACAGAGGTAGGCAACACTAGGCATGTCGAACTAGCACTTAGGCATGGGATTGACTTCGTTTGGATCGGCGCTCGCACTACCGCAAGTCCATTTGCTATTCAGGAGATAGCCGAAGCACTGAAAGGAAGTGATATTCCTATTCTTCTCAAAAACCCATTATCTTCCTCAGTCGGTTTATGGTTGGGCGCACTGCTTCGGCTAATAGAAGCAGGTTCCAAGAAAGTAGCCTTGATCCATCGTGGCTTCGATATTGGCACACACACTGCCCTCCGCAACACCCCACTTTGGGAATTGATATCGGAGGTACGACAAGTTGCACCTGGCATCCCTATTTACCTAGATCCCAGCCATATTGCAGGGCACAAAAATTATCTTCCGAAGCTTATTCAAACTGCCTATCACTTACACTACGATGGGTTGATGCTGGAAAGCCACATAGCTCCCGATAAAGCACTTACCGATCCAGCACAGCAACTCACGCCCGATGAATTGGCGAAGCTACTCCATACGGCTATCCCCTCAGGAGTGGCACAGCTTGAACTGCTTAGAGACCAACTCACCGCCACAGACAATCAGTTGATAGACCGCTTTGCCCACCGGCGACTTCTCTCTCAAGAGATCGCCAAGGTGAAGCAATCACTCCGACTACAACCTCTCCAGGAAGAGCAGTACCAACTCCGACTACAACAGCTACAGGCGACAGCCGAAGAGTATCATATTCCAGCAGATCTGCTCTCACAGCTTTACCAATTAGTGCATAGAGACTCACTGGAGATACAAAGTGGCGAAAAGAAGTGCACCAACACTAATTTTAGCACCTCACAGCATACCATCACTCTCAGCGGACTAAGATTCTTTGCCTACCACGGGCTACTGCCACATGAAAAGCGTATTGGCAATACCTTTGAGCTTAATGCCACCCTATACTTTCCTGCTACCGAAGTGATGAAGAGTGGAAACCTAGAGAAAGGGATCAATTATGCCGAGGTCTACCAACTGCTTCAGCAGGAGATGAGGATCCCTACAGAGTTACTTGAGACACTCACCTATCGCATACTCCAGAGGTTAGGGTCTGCATTTCCACTACTCACTAGTGCTACCGTAACTATCACCAAGCTAGCACCTCCCATTCCCAGCTTCGATGGCGAAGGGGTAAGCTTTACTGCTACGGCGAACTACAAGAAAGAATAAGTCAAGTTTGATTTTGATATGAAGAACTTTGTATTTTGCAATCCCACCAAACTGATATTTGGTCAAGGAAGCATTCAAAAGATAAGCCAAGAGGTCCCAGAAGGGAGCAAGATACTCCTCACGTACGGTGGAGGGAGTATCATCAAAAATGGCATTTACGACCAAGTGATGGCACAGCTCAAGGGCTTCGAAGTAATCCCTTTTGGTGGCATAGAGAGTAATCCAGATGCTA
>USJF01000044.1 GCA_900554935.1 uncultured Porphyromonas sp. | reverse complement strand
ATTTAGGTGGTTACAACTGCAATCGCTTTGATATTCCTCTTTTGGCAGAGGAGCTACAAAGAGTAGGCCTCCCTGTAGACTTTAGCCATCGTAAGGTGGTGGATGTGCAGGTGATCTACTATAAGCAGGAGCCTCGGACGCTTACAGCTGCCTATCAGTATTATACAAGTAAGGCATTGGAAGGAGCCCACTCAGCCGATGTGGATACGCTGGCTACCTATGAAGTGCTTAAGGGTCAGTTGGAGATGTATGACGACCTTCCACGTGATGTGGAGAGCCTCAGTGATTATACCAAGCAGATGGATGCGGTGGATCTCGGTGGGCGTATGATTTATGACCAAAGTGGTACGCCTTGCTTTAACTTCGGAAAGTACAAAGGAGAGTCTGTGGTAAAGGTGCTACAGAAGGATCCCGGTTACTTCGGGTGGATTATGAATGGTGACTTCCCACGAGATACCAAGATGCACCTGCAAAAACTAATGATAAAGGCGGATCGAAAGTGAAAGGAAAGAAGATAGTACTTGGCATTACTGGTAGCATCGCTGCGTACAAGAGTGCCGTATTGGCAAGGCTATTAGTAAAAGCAGGGGCGGAGGTGCAGGTAGTTATGACGCCGGCCGCTAAGGAGTTTATCACGCCTCTCACTCTATCAACACTCACAGGCCCTGCGGTGCTTTCGGAGTTCTTCGAGGAGCGGAGTGGGTCATGGAATAGCCATGTAGACCTCGGTGTGTGGGCCGATGCGATGGTGATAGCCCCAGCTACAGCAAGTACACTTGGCAAGATGGCCAATGGTATTGCCGATAATCTTCTGATTACCACATATCTCTCTTGCAGAGCTCCAGTATTTGTAGCTCCTGCGATGGATTTAGATATGTTTGCCCACCCTTCTACCAAGCTTTCGCTTGATAGACTCTCTTCCTGGGGGGTGCATATTATTGAGCCAAAGGAGGGCGAGCTAGCAAGTCACTTAGTGGGCAAAGGGCGTATGGCGGAGCCTGAGGAGATCTTTGAGAACTTGAATAGGTATTTTGAGGGCTCATCTCAGGCTACACTGACTGGTCTTAATGTCTTGATGACCTCTGGTCCTACGTACGAAAAAATTGATCCTGTCCGCTTTATCGGTAATTACTCATCAGGCAAGATGGGCAAGGCTATTGCTGAGGAGTTGGCAGAGCGTGGTGCCCATGTCACTTTCGTTTCAGGCCCCGTGGATTCGCTTCCGAAGAGCGATAATATAGATATCGTACAGGTTGAGAGTGCTGAGGAGATGTACCACGCGTGCCTCAAAGTGCGTGCAGAGTATGATGTGGCGGTCTTTTGTGCAGCTGTGGCAGACTATCGGGTAGCTTCGCCCAATGCCCAGAAGATAAAGCGGGAGCAGGTGGGTGCACTCTCTTTGGACTTGGTTCCTAATCCCGATATCTCTCTTGAACTAGGTAAGCTAAAGTCTGCCCAACAGTGGCATATCGGTTTTGCGCTTGAGACGAAAACGGAGACTGAAGCGGTGCTCGATAAGATGTCTCGTAAGCATCTCGATATGATTGTGCTCAATTCTTTGCAAAATGAAGGTGCCGGTTTCCAAGTAGATACTAATAAAGTGACCATCTTTGATGCACTCAATGGGGGCGCTGTGGACTTGCCACTGATGAGCAAGCGAAATGTTGCGAAGGCAATCATTGATAGAATGGAGGAGCTACGCTTCGTGTAAAGCTGTATGGAGAAGAGGGTGTGGGGCATAATCGCAGGGCTTTTGCTAAGCTGGCTATCGGCTACAAGTCAAAGCTTTTTTGCACCAGAAGTGCTCCTGAACGTGCAGGGCATTCCAGCACAAAAGCAGATGGATTTGCAGAGCTTACAGCGTCAAATAGAATCTATGCTCGCCAGTTACGCTCCAGAGGTTGAGGTGGCATTGCGACCTAAGCAACCTATCCATATCCAGCTCTCCCTCTCTGTAGCTCAGTCGGTTGGTGATGAGTACAATGGCCATCTGGATATTGCTCTTTACCGACCTGTGTATGGGGAGGATGAAGAGCGACCATTAGTACTATTCCACGAGAAGGATGTGGCATTTACCTTTGATCCACTATCCAGCCCCACATTCTTAGGGGCAGATATTCCCGACTCCCCCCTCCTCAAGATGATATATTACTACGCCACATTGGGAGCGATGTACTACTATGATAGCTTTTCGCTCTACGGAGGCACCCCTTTTCTCAATTATCTTGTGCTTAGGAGTAGTTTCTTTGAAGCTGGATGGCGAGATAATAGCGGGATGACTAACGCACTATTATCTTCCAAACTCTCACCAGCAATCTACTTGTCCGAATTGCAGACAAAGTGGGGTAGCTACTTTCGTGAGTTGTGGTATTTATACCATAGAGAAGGGATAGATAGTTCACTCCCAACAGCTTATAATAAAGTACTCACTGTAGTGCTACAAGGGCTACGTCAGTTGAAAGACAACGATAGTAGCACCTCATTCCTCACACTCTTCATTGACTCAAAGGAAAAAGATTTGAGTGCTCACTTTAAGGCCCATCAAGGTTCCCTTGAAGTGGGCAATACCCGCAATTTAGTTGAAGAGCTATTTCCAAGTATTGTATTTAGTCGATGATTACAAGGTTATACATAAAGGATTTCATCCTGATCAAAGAGCTAGTGCTAGGGCTCAAGAGTGGCTTTACCTCTATCACCGGTGAGACAGGTGCAGGAAAGTCCATACTAGTGGGGGCTATCGGCTTGATTTTGGGCAATAGAGCCGATACCAAGACCATACGTGAAGGGGCTAAGAAAGCCATTATTGAGGCCGATTGCGACCTCAATGGCGTACCAGGTATGGAGCAACTCTTTGAGGAAAATGATCTAGACTTCGAGCCGATCTGTAAGCTGCGAAGAGAGCTTACCACCACTGGAAAGAGCCGTGCCTTCATCAATGATACCCCAGTCAGTACTACCGTGATGAAGTTGATAGGTGAGCGGTTGGCTGATATTCATTCGCAGCATCATAATATGTTGATAGGCGAAACACATTACCAGATGAGCATCTTAGATACTTTGGCAGGTAATGAGACGTTGTTGGACAAATACGTCCAGGCCTACGAAGCCTACCAATCGGCAACTAAAGAGCTAGAAAAGGAGCGAAAAAGGATTGCTGAGCAAGCCAAGGAGCAAGAGTTTATCTCCTTCCAATTAGAGCAACTTAATCAAGCTGATCTCAAAAGTGGCGAACTCGCCCAGCTAGAAGAGCGGCAAGCCTTGGCACAGCATGCCACTGAGATTACCGATGCCCTCAATCTGCTTATCTCCTTTACAGATAGCGATATGGAGGTGCCTGGCGTGATTCAGCAGATACATTCAGCCTCTCGTTCGCTATCCCATGCTGCGGATCATTATTCGCAAGTAAAGGAGCTACATGAGCGCCTCACCTCTCTCGAACTTGAGCTATCAGATATGATCCGAGAGGCAGGGGGACTGCTTGATACCATTGAGGTGGATCCTAGTGAATTGGCACGAATCGAGGAGAGGATAGATCTATTGCAAGGGTTACTCTTTAAGTTTAAACTCAGTGACAGCGATGAATTGATCCAACTTCGTGATCAATACCAAGAGACGCTCAATAATATCTCCAATTCCGATGCCTACCTCTTGGAGTTGGGAAAGTCAGTAGCAAAGAAGTACGACACTGCAAAAGTCCTATCAAAGCAACTTACCGAAAGCCGTACAAAAGTAGCCCAGGAGCTATTGCCCCCGTTACATTCATTGATGAAAGAGCTAGGAATAGCAGGAGCTACCTTTAAGGTAGACCTCCAACCGCTTGAGAATCTCTCCGAGAATGGAGCCGATTCAGTACAGTTTTTATTCGCTACTAATAAGCAGACTATACTACAGCCAATCCGAGAGATCGCTTCTGGTGGTGAGATTTCTCGATTTATGCTAGCGCTGAAAACCCTCTTAGCAGAGCATAGTGTATTGCCTACTGTGATATTTGATGAGATAGATACCGGCGTCAGTGGGGAAGTGGCTGAGAAGCTTGGCGGAGTAATGAAGCGATTAGGGCAGAATATCCAAGTATTATCTATCACACACCTACCTCAGATAGCCGCCTTATCGGCTCATCAGTTGGTGGTAAGTAAGGTAGAGGAAGAGAGCGGATATTTTACCACCATTAAAGAGGTAAGTGGCGAGGAGAGAGTTAGAGAATTGGCAAATATGCTCACCGGTGCAGAGATGACCGAGGCCGCATTGGCCAATGCTAGAGCACTATTGGCACGGAATAAGTAACGTAATATGATGTATAGAAATAATAATAGGGGAGGTAAGAGATATCCCAATAAGTCCAGAGAGCGTGATGAGATGATATTCGGTATCCATGCCATACGAGAGGCGTTGGAGGCTGGTGAGCAGATCGATTTTGTCTATCTCAAGAGGGAAAATAATAGCGACGGGATAAAGGAGTTGATAGAGCTACTCCGCAATCATAGAGTGCCATTAAGGAGAGTACCGGTAGAGAAGTTGGATCGACTTGCAGGTCGTAACCACCAAGGGATTGTAGCAGTCAAAGCAGCAGCCCACTACTATACATTGGAGCAGGTGGTGCCTACACTCTTTGAGGCAGGGCGCGATCCTTTCTTGGTGATACTAGATGGTATCACCGACGTTCGCAACTTTGGAGCCATTGCTCGTACTTGTGAGTGTACTGGCGTCGATGCGATTATTATCTTTGAGCAAAACTCCGTCTCCGTGACTGCCGATGCGGTTAAGACTTCCGCCGGAGCTCTCTCACGAATTGCTGTTTGTAGAGAGCCCTCTATAGAGCGAGCCATTGATTATCTAAAGCAATCTGGAGTGAAGCTAGTGGGAGCTAGCGAAAAAGCCTCAGAGCTACTCTATGATTGCGATATGAAAGGCCCACTTGCACTCGTTATGGGTGCTGAGGATAAGGGGCTTTCGGAGTATGCCATTCGTCAGTGTGACCACCTTGCTCGCATCCCGCTTTATGGCGAGATTGGCTCACTCAATGTGTCGGTGGCAACAGGAGTATTGCTTTATGAAGCTGTAAGACAGAAGAGATAATTTGATTATTAACATTAATAACTAACATTATGAGTAAAGAGATTATCAACACCCCTAATGGACCCGCAGCAGTAGGCCCTTATTCACAGGCAGTAGCAACTAATGGCCTTGTATTCGTTTCAGGTCAACTAGGGTTAGACCCCAAGAGTGGTCAATTCGCTGCCACTGATGTGGTTGGTCAAGCACATCAGGTATTTAAGAATGTCCAAGCTATCCTTGAGGCGAAGGGCCTAACCCTTCAAAACGTGGTGAAAACTACCTTGTTCCTCACCGATATCGCAGACTTCGCTAAGGTAAATGAAGTATATGCCGAGTATTTCCAAGCACCTTATCCAGCTCGTAGTGCCTTCCAAATCTGTGCACTTCCTAAGGGCGGACTTGTGGAGCTTGAGGTAATAGCCGCTATCTAAAGCGCATTCGTCGATACATAATTAAAGGTGGAAGTGACGCATCTCCGTCGCTTCCACCTTTTTTGTGACTGTCGAACGGAGAAGGAGCTCGGCATAGGTCCTGCTTCGTGCAACATTCTCGAATTACGAACTCGGTATTTGTTGAGTTTGTAACTTGAGAATTGCTGAGTTTGTAACTCCGCATTTCTTTAGTTTGTAACTCCGCATTTCTTTAGTTTGTAACTCAGTAATTGCTGAGTTACAAACTAAACTTTGCCCTCGCTAACCTTACTTATAGATAAAGTCCTAGTTCTAGTTGTCCAACTTTCTACAAGGAAAGGTCCTTTGGGGTGTATGGATGTGGATGGTTCTATCTTAAAGTAAAATTTGGTGCGTAAATCATTCCAGTTTGGTATACAAATCATTTCTGTTTGGTATACCAATCATTTCTATTTGGTACGCAACTAATCAGCGAAAATGAAGAAATATAGAAGTTGGTGTAAACTGACTGAAAATGAGCAGGAAACGAAATAATTTGCATAGAAGTGCTCTTTTCAAAAAGGGCAGGAATATGCAGATTTAGGCAGAAGTTCAGTTACCAAACCGTTACCCGATTTCGTCATAGGTAACGATGGAGTAATATTCGGTAACTGAATTATTTTTGCTCGTGCGACTGTTGCGACGGTCGGCAGTTTTCTGCATAAGTGAGGAACGCTTTGAAATTGGTAATTTTACCACAAAACATCAAAGCGTATGAAAACAGAAAAAATGAAGGTGTTGCTCTACCTCAAAAAGAGCGGTCTGGACAAGTCGGGTAAGGCTCCGATTATGGGACGGATAACCATTGGGCGTTCTATCGCACAGTTCAGTTGCAAGCTCTCCTGCAATCCTGATTTGTGGAATCCCCGTGAGAGCAGAATGGATGGCAAGAGCCGTGAGGCGGTGGAAGTGAATGGCAGGTTGGAGAACTTGCTGCTGTCCATCCAGTTAGCCTATCAGTCTTTGCTTACAAGAGGTTGCCCATTTGACGCAACCGACGTGAAGGAACGGTTTCAAGGCAGCGTGCAGACACGATGCATGCTCATCGAAAGGCTTGATATGCTCATCAAAGAGAAAGAAAGTCATATCGGTGTAGACATCAGAAAAGAGTCAATGGCAAGCTATCACTCCACGAGAATCCACTTGCAGGAGTTCATCCAAGCGAAATATAAGGTTTCTGACTTAGCCTTCTCACAACTAACTGAGAACTTCATCCATGAGTTTCAGCAGTACTTCTTGGGGGAGTGTGGATTTCAGGAAAGCTCATTCTACAATGTCGCTACCCATTTGAAAACGGTATGCAGGCTGGCTTACCGTGAGGGGGTGGCAGACGGTATGCTTTTCGACTAAGTCAAAATCAGCAAGGGTAACAAGAAACTCCCCAAAGCACTTGATAGAGGGGCATTTGAGAAGTTAAAGACTCTCCACTTTGAGGACTTGGAGGAGGAAATGGAAACGGCAAGGGATATTTTCCTCTTTGCCTGTTATACGGGTGCTGCATATTGTGATTTGATGGAACTGGACAAGTCCCATCTTGTGCGTGACGACGAGGGTAGCCTTTGGCTGAAGTTCAACCGCCAAAAGACAGGTGTGCCTTGCCGTGTCAAACTGCTGCCAGAAGCCATACGGCTGATGGAGAAGCTCCACAGCGATGAAAGGGAAACATTGCTCCCTTTCATGGGATATGCTACTTACCAATCTTATTTGAAAGCCCTGCGGCTTCGTGCAGGCATCTCGTTTCCTTTTACCACACATACGGCAAGGCACACATTTGCCACGCTCATCACGCTTGAACAGGGTGTACCCATTGAGACCGTGAGTAAGATGCTGGGGCATTCCAACGTGAGCATGACCGAGTGTTATGCAAAGGTAACACCGCAGAAACTCTTTGAGGAATTTGACCGTTTCCTTTCTTTCACTGAAGATATGCAGTTGGCTATCTGACCATTTCTTTCATTCAACATTGTTTTATCGTTAAATAAAACATGAACAATTCAATCAAAACCATTATGAGAAGTACATTCAAGATACTGTTCTATATCAACAGACAGAAGACTAAGGCAGACGGCAATACCGCCATTCTCTGCCGTATCACCATCGACGGAAAGAACGCAGCCATTACCACAGGAGAAGAGTGTAAAGTCTGCGAGTGGAAAACCAAGCAGGGTTTGACAACCAACAGGAAGACCAATCAAAGAATCAAAGAGTTCAGGGATTTGGTGGAAAAGACCTATCGGGACATGCTTGTAAAGGAAGGAGTAGTAAGCGTGGAATTTATCAAGAACCGCTTGCAAGGTATTGCCACCAATCCGACCACGCTCCTTGCCATGAGCAGGGCGGAACTCCAAGCAGTCAAGGAAAGTGTTGGCAGATCAAGGGCAGAGGGAACTTATCTGAACCTGTTCTATTCTGACAGAAATCTCCGTGAATTTGTAGAAAACAAAGGAGTGCAGGACATACTCATCGGAGCCATTACAGAGGACTTATTCGAGGAATACCGCTTCTTTCTCAAAAAGCGTGGACTGAAAGCATCTACCGTCAACAGTAACCTCTGCTGGCTGAGCCGACTAATGTTCCGTGCGGTCAGCAAGAGGATTATCCGTTGCAATCCGTTTGAGAATGCCAAGTATGAGAAAGAGGAAAAGAAGATACGCTTTTTGCAAAAGAGCGATGTGATGAAACTTATGGCAATGAAGATGAACGACAGAGAAGCGGAGCTGGCAAGACTGATGTTTGTCTTTTCCTGCTTCACAGGCTTGGCTATTTCAGATATGGAGAATTTGGAATACAAGCATATCCAAACGACAGCGGATGGACAGATGTATATAAGAAAGGAACGTCAGAAGACCAAGGTTGAGTTCATAGTGCCGTTACATCCCATAGCGGAAGCCATCATCAGCCATTATCGGAAAGAACAGGAAAGAAGCGAGGAACGGCAGACGGTGAAAGAAAAAGACGACAACCTTGTCTTTCACCGTAATTGCAGCCGCAGTGTCATGGATACCAAACTGAGCATCGTGGGAAAGGCTTGCGGTATCCGCCAAAGACTTTCCTTCCACATGGCAAGACATACATTCGGCACGATGAGCCTAAGCGCAGGTATTCCCATTGAGAGCATAGCCAAGATGATGGGGCATGCCTCCGTATCAAGCACTCAAGTTTATGCGCAGGTGACGGACAACAAGATTTCGGAGGATATGGACAGGCTTATAGCCAAACAATCGGCAAAGGAGAAAGAAATAGCGGAGAGACAATCCTCATTCCCACTTGTTTTCAGAAATTGAATAAAGCTCTTCCTGCTGTCCCTAAAAGCCCTGACGGTAGCCTTTCCTATAGTCTTGCCCTGCAATACCTCCTTACTTTCGCAGACAGCTTGGTAAAGCTCTATGAGTGTTGGGGTAGGTTTGCCTTGATGCAGGAACTGCTCCTTAAGATATTCTGCCGTGATGTAGTTCTCTTCTCTTAACGCGAGTTCATAGAGTGCGTGAAGTCGTTTATCTATTGAGCTCAGTTGATGATTGACGGCATTCGCTCTGTTAGCTGCCACTTTTATACGTCCTATCTTTGATTGCCAATCAACAGGAGAGGTATGCAATCCTGTTGAGAATGAAGCAGACGCACCGTTGCAGGTGATACGGCAGCGGATAATGCATTCATTCCTTTCGCTTGTTTTGCTTCTGTCTAAACGCATCATTTTAGTGTAGCTTTTTGGCTACAAAGTTCGGCATAAGTTCTTGAAAACGAAAACTTTGCATGCTGTCAATTTAATAGTCATTTTCCATTCATTGCTACATTTTTTTGAGATTCTGTTTTTGTGTAGCTATTTCTGTAGCAGAAAATGACCGAATAATGACTATCAAAAGGTACAGTTTAGCAGTCAAACGGATATGGATAAAAATAAAAAATCGATGTAAAACCATGATTTTACAGCGATTATCCTTGTTTTAAAGGCTAAAATGACGTGTTGCTTGATGTCTTTTTGAAACCTATTTGTGGACCTCTCTGGGCTTGAACCAGGGACCTCCAGATTATGAG
>USJF01000043.1 GCA_900554935.1 uncultured Porphyromonas sp. | reverse complement strand
CACACATCTTGGCCCACTTTATCCAGGAGGGTGATACAGAGCGCGAGGTACCTCACTTCCCTTTCCTATGCCTACTAGTATCGGGTGGCAATTCGCAGATTGTGCTGGTTCGCTCTCCCCTCGATATGGAGATTATCGGCAAGACCATTGATGATGCTGCAGGCGAAGCCTTTGACAAGTGTGCCAAAGTGATGGGTCTCGGCTACCCTGGTGGCCCTGTAATCAATAAACTGGGCAATGAAGGCGATCCCCATGCCTTTACCTTTGCTGAGCCACAGATTGCGGGCTACGACTATAGTTTTAGTGGTCTGAAGACTTCCTTTCTCTACAAACTCCGTGACGAACTGGCGAAGGATGAGCACTTTGTGGAGAATAATAAGGCCGACCTCTGTGCCTCACTTCAGCGGACGATTGTGGAGATTTTGATGAAAAAGCTAGCTCGTGCCGCCAAGGATCTTGGCATCAAGGAGGTGGCTGTGGCGGGCGGCGTTTCTGCCAATTCGGCTCTGCGTGATGCGATGGTAGCGTATGGTGAGCGAAGCGGTAGCCGTGCTTTTATTCCACCTTTTGCCTACACCACTGACAATGCAGCGATGGTGGCGATGGCTGGTGCCTTTAGATATGCTAGTGGGGCGAGGAGTAGTATGGCCGATGCCCCCTTCTCCAAGGTAATCATATAATTATGGAGCAGGTAGAGCTACTGTACAAGGAGGTAGCGGAGATTCTTCTGGAGCGAGGTGCTACACTAGCGACGGCCGAGAGCTGTACTGGCGGACGGATTGCGTCGCTCCTCACCCAAGTGGCAGGGGCTTCGGAGTGGTTCTGCGGTGGGATAGTAGCTTATACTCGTGAAGCGAAGGTCAATGTACTGGGAGTGCCAGAGGAGGAGCTCTCGGACGGGCTAGTAAGCGAGCGATGTGCGATAGCGATGGCTCGTGCTACAGCTGCCCGCTTTGGTGCCGACTTTGCTCTGTCCACTACTGGCGTGTGTGGCCCTTCGAGTAGTGAAGGGGTACTGCCTTGTAGTGCCTGGATTGGTTGTGCTTCGGGAGATCGGAGTGCAGCTTTCTTTTTTCAAGCTATGAATCGTGGTCGCCAGCAGAATATCAATGGGGTGGCAGAGGAGGCAATACAGCTTCTTCTAGAGGTTTTGCATACAAAGAGATAGGGAGAGAGGATGGAGGCGGCACTCAAGCGATACTTTGGCTTTGACCATTTCCGAGACCACCAAGAGGAAGTGGTGGGGAATGTGATCCAGGGCTACGACCAATTGGTGGTGCTACCCACGGGAGGAGGGAAGTCGCTTTGCTATCAATTGCCGGCCATGATGATGGAGGGGTGTGCACTAGTTATCTCCCCTTTGATCGCCTTGATGAAAGACCAAGTACTCTCGCTACAAGAGCGGGGTATTGCTGCTGCCACGATCAATAGTAGTGTAACACAGGAGTACCGCAATAGTGTGGCAAGAGCGCTCTCGCGGGGTGAATTGAAACTTCTCTACATGAGTCCCGAGACCTTGATGAGTGCGAGTGGTATGTCGCTGGTGAAGCAGTCCAAAATATCTTTAGTAGCGGTAGACGAAGCACACTGTATCAGTCAGTGGGGACACGACTTTCGCCCTGAGTATGCTCAGCTGGGGGTGCTGAAGGAGCAGTTCCCCGAGACGCCGATCATTGCTCTCACCGCAACGGCCGATCCTGCGACGCAAAAGGATATTATCTTACAATTGCACCTACGGGAGCCGATCGTGACGATTGGCGACTTTGACCGACCCAATATCTACCTTGAGATACGTCGTGGACTGAAAAAGCAGGAGAAGCTACGGGAGATCCTGATGTTTATTGATGCAAGGGAGGTCCACGCTTCGGGCATCATCTACTGCACCAAGCGGGATGATACCGAGATGCTCTCGCGGTATCTCAATGACAAAGGGTTCAAAGCCCTCTACTACCACGCTCAGATGGGCGCAGGGGAGCGAGATATGGTGCATCGGCTCTTTCTGATGGGTCAAGTGGATATTGTGTGTGCTACAATTGCATTTGGCATGGGTATCGATAAGCCGGATGTGCGGTGGGTGATTCACTACAATATGCCTAAGAATATCGAGAGCTACTACCAGGAGATTGGTAGGGCTGGGCGTGATGGGAAAAGGGCCGATGCGCTACTTTTCTACTCCTATGCTGATATCTTTGTGCTCCAACGGATGATACAAGATACGCCGATGCAAGACCTTAACCGCTCCAAGATGGAGTATATGAAGCGGTATTGCGAGGGGAATATCTGCCGGAGAAAAGTATTGCTAAGCTACTTTGGTGCTGAGGCGGAGGATCATTGTGGCAAGTGCGATGTCTGTCTGATGCCAAAGCGACAAACGATCGATGGCACTGTGATTGCACAGAAGGCAATGAGTGCAGTAGTCCGTACTGGAGCTCAGGTAGGGGTGGATACACTGATAGATATTCTGCGGGGCTCCCAAAAGCGCTTGATCCTCGCAATGGGCTACCACACACTCCCTACTTATGGTGTAGGTCAAGACCTCTCGGCACTGGCTTGGAGAGAATATATCTACCAGATGATTATGCTAGGGCTGATGAAGATAGACTATGCCGATGGGGGAAAACTACAGATAACTGCTAGCGGACAGGAGGTGCTTTATGGCAAGGAGCCACTAGAACTACAACCCTTTCGCCCACTACCAAGGAGATGATACACTGCGATATGTAGCATTGTGGCAAAGTAGGCTGTGAAAGAGGCCGAGAAGCAACGAAAGAAGGAGCTACAAGAAAAGGAGCAAAAGAAACTAGAGGAGGAGGGACTACAAAACGCACCAATGAATAACCAATAAAAACAACTCATAAGATAGAAATTGATATGGACAAAAAACTAGAAGCAGCAGCAAGAGAGTATCACGCTTTCCCCCAACCAGGGAAGATTGAGGTACGACCTACTAAGTCACACAACACCCAGCAAGACCTTACCCTAGCCTACAGTCCAGGCGTAGCGGTTCCTTGTAAAGATATCGAGGCCGACCCTGAGCGTGCCTACGACTACACCGCCAAGGGCAACCTCGTGGCAGTCATCTCCAATGGCACCGCCGTGCTAGGGCTAGGAGATATCGGAGCCATGGCCGGAAAGCCAGTGATGGAAGGCAAAGGACTGCTCTTCAAGATATACGCCGGCATCGATGTCTTTGACCTCGAGGTAAATGAAAAGGACCCCAAGAAGTTCATCGAGGTAGTTCGCTCCCTTGCCCCTACTTTTGGAGGTATAAACTTGGAGGATATCAAGGCACCCGAGTGCTTCGAGATAGAGGAGGAGCTGAAGAAGTCACTAGATATCCCAGTGATGCACGACGACCAGCACGGTACCGCCATTATCTCTGCTGCAGGTATGCTCAATGCGCTCAAGATAGCTGGCAAGAAGATAGAGGAGGCACGCATCGTAGTGAGTGGTGCCGGGGCTTCGGCACAATCCTGTACCAAGATGTACCTCGCCCTCGGCGCAAAGCTAGAGAATATCGTGATGATCGACTCCAAGGGCGTCATCCGCAAAGATCGCCCCAACCTAGATGAGCGTAAAGCCTTCTTCGCTACCGATCGGGAGGGCATCTATACTCTAGCCGATGCCATCAAGGGAGCCGACCTATTCCTCGGTCTTTCCCAACCACGCCTGCTCACCCAAGAGATGGTACGGACCATGGCGCCCAACCCAGTAGTCTTTGCCCTCGCCAATCCCGAGCCAGAGATTACCTACGAAGAGGCCAAGGAGGCACGCCCCGACGTATTGATGGCCACCGGTCGCTCCGACTATCCTAATCAGATCAATAACGTCATCGGCTTCCCCTACATCTTCCGTGGTGCCCTTGACGTACGTGCTACCGCCATCAATGAAGAGATGAAGCTAGCCGCCACGATCGCTATTGCCGAACTTGCCCAAGAGCCAGTCCCCGATGAGGTCTCCAGTGCCTACGGACATATGCCACTCCACTTCGGCCCCGACTACTTTATCCCTAAGCCAGTCGACCCCCGTCTGATTACTAGAGTCTCCATGGCCGTTGCCAAAGCAGCAATCCGCACAGGCGTGGCACGCAAAGAGATCACCGATTGGGAAGCGTACGAACAAGAGCTCGCCACCCGCACAGGCGGCATGAGCCACCTCCTCCGACGCATCTACGAATCGGCACAAAAGGCACCAAAGCGAATGATCTACGCCGCTGGCGAAAATCCATTAGTACTCCGTGCCGCAGCCGAAGTGGCACACCTCAAGATCGCCCAACCAATAGTGCTAGGAGATACAGCCGTGATAAAGCAGATCGCTAAGGAGCACGACCTCGACCTCTCCTCCATCCAAATCATCAATCAGCATAGCGACGAGTGGAAAGCCAAACGCGAAGAGTATGCCCGTCGCTATACCGAGCAAAACTGGCGTAAGGGAGGCAACATCGGCGAGGCAAAAGACAAGATGTTTGGCCCCAACTACTTCGGCATGATGATGGTACAATGTGGTGATGCCGATAGCCTTATCACAGGTCTCTACTCCAACTACGGCTACCTAGCCAATGTCGCTCGCGACACCGTAGGCATCGCTCCAGGGCACCAGCACTTCGCCACTATGCACCTAGTAATGATGAAGAGCGGCCCACTATTCCTCGCTGATACCCTTATCAATCAAAACCTCAAGGCAGAGACCCTCGTGGATATCGCTCTCCTAGCAGCCGAAAAGGTACGTTGCTTCGGTATCAAACCAGTGATCGCTATGGTCAGCTTCTCCGACTTCGGAAGCACCGATGCCGAATCCTCCGTAGATGCCCGCAAGGCGGTAGAAATACTCCACCGCAACTACCCACACATCAAGGTAGATGGAGAGATGCAGCTACAGACCGCACTCAACTTCCAGCGACGCGACCAGCTCTACCCCGACAACTGCATCAAAGGCGAGCCAGCCAACGTGCTGATATTCCCACGTCTATCAGCTGCCAACGCCTGCTACCAGCTACTAAAGCACCTAGAGATAGCAGAGGATGTGATCGGGCCAATACAGATCGGACTAGCCAAGCCAATCTACTTCGCCGATCACGATGCCGACGTCAAGGACATCGTCAATATCACTGCAATGGCCTCCCTCGACTCCACCAACTGCCTACTCTAGCGAGCAGACAATCCATAATACCATTCAACCCTTGCGGTAGCACAAAGTACTACCGCAAGGGTTTTAAATCCCGCGAGCAAAACAGAGCCACAAAGGAGGCTTACAATAGGCTATAAATCATAGGGTTATAAAGCTGAAAATTGAGTTTGTAACTGAGCGATTGCTAAGTTTGTAACTCACTCATCGTGGAGTTTCGAACTCAGCAATCGCTTAGTTACAAACTCGTCGTTGCTTTGCCTTCGAACTAGATAACCGCTTATTTTGGGCATCTCCAATCTTCGCCATAAAGAAATCTTGCAGAATCGAGAAAGGCTGTTGCCTCCTCGCCTTCCCTTACCCGCATTACTTACAAAAGTAAAGGAAAATAGGAAATAGCAGTGAATTGGCTTGTTTTTTGCTATCTTTGTCGGAAGATTTAAACACTTTATTCAAATCAATAGCAAGAGCTAAATTGGAAATAGCTATATGAAAAAGATAGACGAAGTCGATATTAAAATCATCAATATGCTCTCAGAAGATGCACGCAGACCTTATATGGATATTGCAGAGGCCTGTGACCTATCACGAGCAGCCATACACCAACGCATCCAAAGACTAATAGGCGGGGGTGTGCTACAAGGCTCAAGAAGCTGCATCAACTACAGTGCTCTAGGCTACAAAACCCTCACCTACGTAGGGATAGTGCTTGAGCGAGGCTCCCTCTATAATACAGTAGTAAAGCAGGTAGAGCAAATCTCAGAAGTAGTAGAGATACACTACACCACAGGCCCATACACCATGCTCATAAAGCTCTATGCTCGGGACAACGACCACCTCATGCACATACTTAATGATCAGCTACAGCAGATTGAGGGCGTAGTCTCCACCGAGACACTTATCTCCCTAAAGCAGAGCCTACAGCGTCCATTTGTAGTAAAAGAAATTCAAGACGACAACGAATAACAATCGAGCAGAGCCCCTCCCCTAAGCAGATACAATATACATCTAAAGGAGAAATTTAAGGATATGAATTACAACCAAAGGAACGCATTTGAGAGAGATGGAGATCTCCGATTTGATGCAGAGAGTCACACCTATACACACATTGGGAGGATAGAGCCTCTCACATCCGTCACCTCATTCATAGCCTCCTTTTTCGACCCCTACGACCCCTACTTCTGGATCAATCGCGATGACGCCCTCTCCCTCCAGCAGAAGGAGCTGAAAAAGGCCGAGCAAGACAATAAAGGCTACATCGCCCGCAACCTCGGCACCTTTCTACATACACAGATAGAGCGCAGCTTCCTCGGCGATATCCCAGAGAGCAGTATGCTCCTCGCCCCAGAGCAAGGCGGAGAGGGCCGTGCCTACAGTATAGAGAAAGAGATGGAGTACTTCAATCAGTTCGTACGTGACCACCGCATCGACCCCTACCGTACCGAATGGATGATCTACGATGATAAGCACTGGCTTGCAGGCACACTCGACCTGCTTGTTCAGGAGATAGATGGCACCTTCACAATGTACGATTGGAAGCGTAGCCGGCGAATGGGCCGCGAAGTAGATGGTATCTTTCAGCCCAATCGAAGCAACTTCCGACAAAAAGGGCATGGCGTCATCAGCCACCTCGATGATACCCCATTCATCCACGCAGCACTCCAGCAAAACCTATACGCCGAGATCCTAAAGCGCAACTACGGCATAGAAGTAAGCGATATGTACCTGGTGATCCTCAGCCCCTCCTTCTCAAGATATCACAAGGTGAAGGTCCCCAACTACGAAAACGAAGTAAAGATGATGCTCGACCTCTACTAATATAGCAGGATAGCCCAAAGCAAAAGGAGCGCCCCGTACAGGGCGCTCCTTTTTTTTGTATCTCCGACCCATTCAGCCCGTCGGATAAAGCTGGAAAATAGTTATCTTTGTGAGAAGCAACATTATTTACCTTAGAGTAAAACAAGATATGACCTATCAAGAGACAACAGAATATCTATTCTCACAATTACCACAGTTCGAGAAAGAGGGAGCCTCCGGTTACAAACCAGGGCTAGAACGCGTCGAGGCCCTACTACAGCTCTGTGGCTCCCCCCACAAACGACTCACCACACTCCACATCGCCGGCTCCAATGGCAAAGGCTCCAGTAGCACTATGCTCGCTGCCACCCTCGCCGAGAGCGGGCTTCGAGTAGGACTATTCACCTCGCCCCACCTCGTCGACTTCCGTGAGCGGATCCGCATCAATGGCGAGATGATACCCCAAGCATTTGTCATCCAGTTTGTAGAGATGATACGGCAAAAGATGCCCACAGAGCTAGCGCCCACCTTCTTCGAGCTTACCACCGCCCTCGCATTCGCCTACTTCGTCGCAGAGAAAGTCGATATCGCCGTGATCGAAGTAGGCATGGGGGGCAGACTAGATAGCACCAACGTGATCCACCCACTCGTGAGTCTCATCACCAACGTAAGCATGGACCACGCCCAGTACCTAGGCAATACCCTTCACCTCATTGCTGGCGAAAAGGCAGGTATCATCAAGCCTGCCACCCCAGTAGTACTAAGCCGTAGCTCAGTAGCAGAAGTCACCGAAGTAGTGGTAGCTAAAGCCAAAGAGCTACAGGCGCCCCTCACCCTTGCCGATCGAGAGGAAGAAATCCTCATGTACCAGCCACTCAAAATAGGGTACAAGGTCACCACCGCACACTTCGGCACCTTCACACTACCACTTGGTGGCAACTACCAGCTCGAAAACCTTGGAGGGGTACTACAAGTGCTACTACTACTCCGTGCCAAAGGATATCAGATAACAGATGATGCCTTGCACAATGGACTGAAGAAGCTAAGTCACTACGGACTAAGAGGGCGACTGGAAGTAATCCAAGAGACCAACCCTACCATCGTCATTGATACAGGCCACAACCCCGACGCCTGGCAACATCTCGCCCCCACCCTACAGCAGTGGCAGAGAGAAGGCGGACTAGTGCTACTCATCGGTATGGCAGGCGACAAAGATATTCCACACGTAGTGCCCTACTTTCCACAAGAGGCCTACTATATCTTCTGCCAAGCCCACACCCCACGTGCCCTTCCAGCTACCGAACTACAAGCTCTCGCCCAGTCTGCCGGCATCACCCATAGCGAAGTGATACCCGATATCCACCTCGCCTACCAAAAAGCGATCGAAAAAACTAAAGCGCTAGGTGCCGAAACCCTCTTCGTGGGTGGAAGCAACTACGTTGTTGGAGAATTACTCACACTCTAAAATTAATACAATGAAAAAACTACTCACCACACTGCTACTACTACTAGCCACCACACAGGCCATCGCCTGCACCACCGCCGTACTCTCAGGACGATTTACCAAGAGTGGCCGACCCATGATCTGGAAACTCCGCGACACCGAAGCCTACGACAATCACATGCAGCGCTTCGAAAGCCCCCTCGGCTACTACATCGGGCTGGTCAACGACTCCGATACCCTCGCCCTACAAGTGTGGGGCGGGCACAATAGCCACGGCTTCGCCATAATGAATAGCGCCTCCTTCAATGTCAATCACGGCTACAAAGGCCATTACATAGACCAAGAAGGCGTACTAATGAAGCGAGCCCTTGCCGAGTGCCGCAACCTCTCCGAGTTCGAAGCACTCCTAGATGCCCTTCCCCGTCCTATGGGACTAGCAGCTCATTTTGGAGTGATCGACGCCGAAGGGGGAGCCGCCTTTTACGAAGTAAATAATGAGACCTGGACCAAGTTTGATGCCAATGAAGCCCCCCAAGGATACGTACTTCGCACCAACTTTTCCTACACTGGCACCGAAGACGAAGGCTACGGATATGTCCGCTACCGCTGTGCCGCCAACCTATTTGCCCCACTTAAGCCAGGCGAAGTAACAGTAGAGCTACTCGGAAGTCGCTTGAGCCGCTCTATGTACCACGGCCTAATGGAGATAGACTATCGAGAACTGGCAGAGAAAGGACAGCTCCCTAGCCACAGCGGATTTGTCGATTCCGACGACCTCATAGCTCGCTTCGATACCAGTTCGATGATCCTCGTAGAGGGAGTAGCAAAAGGTGAGGACCCACAGCTCACCACCTCATGGGTAGAGATCGGCCAGCCCTACCTCTCACCACTCATTCCCGTTTGGACCACCAACGAAATTCCTGCCGAGCTTCAGAGAGCTACTTCTGATAAGGAGACCATCGCCTCACTCGCCAAAGAGCTGAAGCGCCAAAAACTCTATCCTATCCGGACAGTAGAGGAGACTCGCTACCTCTATATGCCCCTCATCTACCGCCCCGATGGCACCGGGCTAGCACAGCAATTGGAAGTCCTCGAAGCCGAGTATATACCACGCCTACAAGCCACGCACTCCCCACAGCTCCAGCAAGAGATGATCCAAAAAGCCCTCCAGCTACAGCGTCAAGCCCTCGCCTCACACTCGCCCCAAAAATCAGAGAAAAGCAAAAAATAGGCTAGTTTCAAGGCTCGTTGCCAACGCCTATATATCGTGCTAGAAGCCAATAGGTTAACAGGGCGAAAGCCGAGTTTGTAACTCAGTGATGGCTTAGTTTGTAACTCAGTGATGGCTTAGTTTGTAACTGAGTGATCACTGAGTTTGTAACTCCGCCATCCCTTAGTTTGTAACTCGGCATTCAACCTGAGACATATCGGAGCCTCCTTTCTCCAATCGAGTAGGTCGGGAAACGAAAGTTTTCTGACCTACTTTCGTTTCCTTTCCTC
>USJF01000042.1 GCA_900554935.1 uncultured Porphyromonas sp. | reverse complement strand
GGGCTAACGCCCCTCAGACACTGGGCTAGCTGAGTGGCACCCTTCGGGTACTGAGGAGGGCGTAGCCCGAACGACCGGGGGAAGGCAATAGTTCACGTATTCATCCAGCGCCTACCTCTTCGTTCGCCGAGTTTGTAGTTTAACATTCACTGAGTTTGTAACTCCGTTATCGCGGAGTTACAAACTCCGCAGTAGCTTAGTTACAAACTCGACTTTCGCTCCGTTGGAGACTGTCGCACCAATGCTTTCTACACACTTATAATATAGATATCCCAGCCTCCCTCTCCCCCTCCCATCCTAAAGAAAAAGGAGTGCTCATTCATATTTATATAGGTATGTTAGGGGTAATTAGGCTTTGCAGGGTGTCTTGATACCCTAAAATGTGAATTATCTATGAATCCCTATACCGTAAACTACTAATTTGCTAAGTGAAGTTTCAAAATTCGAGACAAGTGACAATTTACTTTAGATTTGTTTGGAGAAATGAAATGTTTTACATACTTTTGTTGTGCGAGTTGCTAAGTACCTAGAGTCTGTATAGTGAAAGCAATGCTTAGTTATTAGCAAACTTAAGGGATTATTAACGCTGAGTCATCAGCATATTTTTTTAACAAACTTATCAATAACTATGAAACAGATTAACTACCTGGCCGCTTTAGCGGTAACGTTGATGATCGGGATGCTATCATCCTGTGCACCTAAAGATGACGGTCCAGAGGAGGCCACATTGTCGCTCTCTTCGACTTCGCTTACACTGACTAATGCTGGTGGCGAAGCTCAAGCTATTACGGTAACCACTAACCAAGCTAAGTGGAATGCTATCTCTAATGCAGATTGGCTGAAAACCTCTGTCTCCGGTAATAACCTTCAGATTATTGCTATGCCTAATAAGGATGGTAATGATCGTACCGCTCAAGTACTGGTAGTCGCTGGTGCCACTAGCGAAAAGATCGAAGTCATTCAAACCGCTGCTGATATCGTACTAGAGGTATCTCCAGAGGCAATAGTTATTAAGAATACGGGTGAGACGAAGTTGATAAGCGTTAAGAGCAATGCTGGTGCTTGGACACTCGATGTTGATGAAGCCGCTCAGGCTTGGATCAAGCAAACCGTATTTAAGGATATGATCCAATTGGAGATCGCTGCTAATGATGGCGAAGCTCGTGAGGCTAAGCTCTATGCTAAGAGCGGCACCTTGCAAAAGGAGATCACTGTACAACAGGCAGGTAAGGGACAAAAGTTTATGCTTCCTCTCTTTAATAACAAGCCATCAAAATATGAGCTTATCTCTTATGAGGTAGCAAGAGGTAGCTACTTAGTATCTTTCAGCGCTGCGAATCCAGGTCTTCCAAGCTTTGGTATTCCTCCTGTAGGTGAGTCGTATAACTTTGCCACAGCTTCTGCTATCTTCCCAACTGTTTTCTACCTAAAGGATTTTGCAACAGAATTGGTAAAGGTGATTGAGTACGTTGCATCTGGCTTGAATACTAAGCAACTTGCTGAGGAGGGTTATGTAGACTTCTTAAAGGAGAATGGTTTTGCCAATGCTAAGTTTGACGAAGCAAAGAATAGAATCAGTGGTAGTAATCCTGATAATCGCTTCTCTGTAGTAGTAGGTGACTCTAAGGATAAGGTTGCGATTGTACACTTCAATGCACCTGGTCCAAAGCAGCCTAAGGCTTATAAGACCTTTGATAAATTCCCATACGATAATACTTCTTATTTCGGAGACCCAATCTATACTTCTACAAAAGTTAAGGAGCTAGAGCTCGCAGATGGATCTGCTTTGATGCAAGAGGAAAATAATAAGAAGTATAAAGATTATCCAGACTTCCAGCTTTATAAATTGGATGCGAAGCATGCTCCTCAATGCAACCGTGCATACTTCTTTGATAATGAAACTCTGAAAGAGGGTAAGCCTGTAAATACTACTCAAGAGATCTTGGCTATTTGGTCGGATTTGAATCTTGGTGCTTGGGAAGTTAAGAAGGACTCTTATTTGCTAACGGATGAGTTTGTTGAACTTCTTGAAAAGGAAGGATTTGTATTTGTGAAGGATACCAGCAAGGGCGATAAGCTATACTACAATAAGGCTAAGAAGCTTATGATCGTTCCTCGTGGCATTAGCTTCGCAGAAGTTAATGAAGGGAAACCAGCATTTGCTATCAGTTACTTCCAGTATATTGAGTCTGGTTCGGCTACAAACCAGAATACGATTAATAAGATCATGGCACGCGTTGCTGAGCAAGACAGAATGTTGGGTGCGAAGTAAACTATTGCTAAGACTTTTATAAGTTAAAGTTATGGACTTGCCTCTGATATTTATAGGATGGAAGAGGCAAGTCCTATTATTTAACCTACAAGGAAACGATATTAGTATGAAAAAAATCACATTACTTCTTGCGTCAACCATTATCCTTTTTGCCGGTTGTAAGAATGATCGGGTAATGTATCAAGACGATGTTTCTGAAGAAGCTACGGAGCAGGGGTTGAGGATGGAAGGTCCTGAAAACCTCCTAGTTTATGGTAAGCCACTTCCTGGAAAGGTCGTTGTCAAAATCTCTAGGGAGATGCAAGGTGAGATGGAGATGTCACGAATGGGTGATGTCCAATTGAATAGTGTCCCTACGCCTCTCGGTTCGGCCTTGAATATCCTTAGAGCCTCTAAAATGGAGCGACTATTCCGGATCGACCCTCGCTTTGAGGAGCGTAAAAAGCGCGAAGGACTGGATCTCTGGTATGAGGTGACTATCGATAAGGAGATGGACATGGTGAAAGCTCTTCAAACAATGAAGGAAGTGCCTGGAGTAGAGGTGGCAGAGTACGAGCCTGAGGCCAGAATGCTGAGCGATCATAGTAATCCTAGTATTGGTTTGCTAGGGTTTAGAGACCGAAGCGCAGCTATGCCATTCAATGACCCTCTACTAAGCCAGCAGTGGCACTACAATAATACGGGTAGTATAGGTAGAAGTGTTATGGGCGCTGATATCAACCTTTTCCGCGCTTGGGAGATTACTACCGGTACTCCAAATGTGATTGTCTGTGTAGAGGATGGTGGAGTGGATGTTACTCATAAGGATATCAAGGATAACCTCTGGATTAATGAAGCTGAGATGAATGGCGAAGAGGGCGTCGATGATGATGGTAATGGATATATAGATGATGTCTATGGCTACAACTTCGCTGATAACAAAGGAGGATCACCTGTGCCTGATGCTGACTTCCACGGAACTCACGTGGCGGGTACCGTAGCAGCACGCAATAATAATGGTATTGGTGTCTGCGGTGTCGCAGGTGGTGACGGTAAGCCAAACTCTGGTATTAGGATTATGAGTACCGGGGTATTCTCAGGTCAACGCGGTCAAGGTGGTTTTGCAAAGGCTGTCGTCTATGCCGCTGATAATGGGGCTGTCATCTCCCAGAACTCTTGGGGTAATACTGCTCCAGGAAGCACGCCAGGTTCCTATCGCGCTGCTATTGATTATTTTATCAAGTATGCTGGCTGTGACAAAGCTGGTAACCAGCGATCTGATTCTCCTATGAAGGGTGGCGTGGTCATTATTGCTTCTGGAAATAGCAATTCAGAGCAACGCTTTGCTCCTGGTGAGTATGAGCCAACAATTGCAGTTAATGCGATGGGTCCTGACTTCACAAAAGCCTCATACTCCAATTATGGTACCTGGACCGATATTACTGCCCCTGGTGGTGACCAGAGGAAGTTTGGTGTGAAGGGTGGCGTATTAAGTACTGTCAAGGCCGATAATTACGATTGGTATCAAGGTACCTCTATGGCTTGTCCTCACGTTTCTGGTATTGCTGCCCTGGTAGTTTCGCATAGAGGTGGTCAAGGGTTTACTGCTGATAAATTGAAGGAATACCTGCTTGCTGCTACGCACGATATTGATATGTACAATCCTGGGTATGAAGGCAAGTTGGGCGCTGGATATATCGATGCTTACTTAGCTCTTACCCTGGAGAATGAGAAAAAGGCACCTGAGTCACCAAAGTTCCTACCAATTAAGCCTGAGGATATTGATTTCCTAAATCTCACCGTTCGCTGGCAAGTGCCTAAGGATGCCGATGATGGTATGCCAGCCAAGTACGAGCTTTATATTGCTGAGCACCCACTAGATAAAAGTAATTATACCAAAGCTAGACGCATAGGTAATGAGTCTGGATTTGTAAGTGGTATGAATAAAGAGGCTGGTGAGGAATTGAGCTGTAAGGCATATGATCTGAAGCATAGTACAACCTATTACTTTGCCATTGTTGCGATAGATCGTTGGGGACTGAAGAGTGCGCCTGCCTTTATGGAGGCTAAGACGAAGGTCAATAATCCCCCTGCTATCACCAACGTACCAAAGGAGCCTATCACTGTGATCGATATCAAGGGTAGCGCTGAATATGCACTTGTAGTAGATGAGCCTGATGGCCAGAAATGGAAAATGGCATTGGAGGGAACTACGTCTGGTGTAAACCTAACTAAAACAGAAAAGGGTATCAAAGTACGCATCCGCCCAGTATTGGCTCAGGGTGATTACAGTTTTAAGGTCACCGTTACAGATGAGTTGGGCACCTCAAGTAGTTATGAAATCCCATTCCGAATCATCAATGTGAAGGCTCCTGAGCTGATTGAGAAGCTACCTAATGCATTGGTTGGTGTGGAAAATGATCCACTGACTCTCGATATTAGTAAGGTATTCAAACCTCAAGAGCTACTTAAATTCACTTATAAGGTAAGCTCTAGCAACGGCTCAGTAGCCTCTGCAGTGGTTGATGGCACTAAGCTTACGATTAAGGCTTTCCAGCCCGGAAAGGCTATCATCACGATCACTGTGTCTAATGGTTATTATGAGACCCGTACTAGCTTTGAGGTATCAGTGACTAAGAACTTGGATAACGAAGTGTACGCCATCTGGCCACTTCCAATGAAAGAGAAGCTGAACCTTTGGGTCAATCCTAAGAGCAATAAGCCGGTGATCACTATTTACACAATAACTGGTGAAAAGGTATTTGATAAGGCATTGCTTGTAGACCATGAGGGAATGTCGAGCGTTAAGGTAAAGAACTTGGCTCCTGGCACCTACAGAATCCGTGTCACCGGCACTGGAAAGAAGCCATTTGAGCAAGTGGTGCAGAAGAGATAACCGTTAAGTGGACTTAATTTAGAATTATGAACGTTATGAATACAAAGCCAATCGTCGGGGCACTCTTCGCCCTTGCACTATCTATATGTTCGGGAGTCTCCATGCAGGCTCAGGTGAGTCGAGGATTGCCTTTCCTTGAGACACCAACTGATGCCCGCGCAGCAGCTATGGGTAATGTAACTTTGACCAAAACTGATCGTAACTATCTATACACCAACCCAGCTTCGATCTTTAATGGGGATGCGAAGCTGACCATCACCGCAGGAGGGCTGATGTTTAAGACACCTAAGAGTGATATGGTGGCTGGTAACTTGATGTTTGGCGCAGCATCACTGGGCTATCGCTTTCTGGATCGTCATGTGATCTATGCTGGCTTTAGATACCAGGGCGGTATGAAGATCAAGGGTAGCACTAATGATCAATGGGGCCTCAGTAAAAAGAGTACTTCGCCATTTGATTGGGCTGTGGATATGGGATATGCCTTTAAGTTTAATAAGATGTTTGCAGCCTATGCAACTGGTAGCTTTATTCAAAGCTACACTGGCCGTGTAGCTTATGCTGGGGCCTTTAGTGTCGGTGCCAACTGTTTGATACCTATCTCTGCGGAGAGTGATATCAATGTAGGTGCTAGGGTGGCAGACTTTGGTGCACCTTTCTATTATTCTGCAAAGGAGGCCTATGCACTGCCTACAAATGCGCAAGTAACTCTAGACTATGGCCTTGCTATGAACAATAATCATAAGCTACGTGCTGTGGTAGGTGGTAAGTACTTCTTCCTCCCTTATAGAGCACAACTTTTACAAGCTAATGTAGGTGTTGAGTACACGCTCTTTAATATCGCCAGTCTGCGAGCTGGGTATCAATTCGGTAGTAAAGATACTAGTCTATGGAGTGTAGGTGCTGGTGTAGCTCTTTATGGCGCAAAGCTAGACTGTGGATACATGAAGTCGCTCAATGAGTTTGGAGCTGATAGGTTTATGCTCTCTCTCTCATTTGATTATTGATCTAAGAACTTCGGGCGGAGGGTGTCGATGGTGACACCCTCCACACTATATCGTAGCAAGAGCGTATAAGGGATCTCTCTTATGCGCTCTTGTCGCATTTTGCCCCTATCGCCTTTATCAGATAAAATGTAAACCGTGATATGAGCTATTCGTAGGCCTATCGTAACCCACTGTAATTCAGCGTGGTATCAAGGTCATTGCTGAGTTCGGAACTAAGCCATCACCGAGTTACAAACTCAGTCATCGCTTAGTTACAAACTCAGTCATCATGGAGTTCCGAACTCAATAATTGCTCAGTTATAAACTCAGCTTTCTCTGTCTTAATCCAGTGATTTATAGCTGATTGTAGTGATTCTTTGGACGGAGGAATAAAACACTCAAATTCATCTGTATCAATAGACGGTATCTCTATTGTCTCCAAAAAACTGATAACCTCCTATTTGATGCTACCTAACTACTGGAATTTAGGTACTTTGTTTTGTGTAGCTGGAAAATTTATGGTATATTTGATACGTCCTAACGACACTATGAAGTATTATGATTAGAGATAGCAAGGCGATTATCGATGTACGAGGTCTTCACAAAACCTATCCTGGATCCCAGCCACTGCATGTGCTAAAGGGGGTGGATATGAGCGTTTATGAAGGTGAAATGGTGGCATTGATGGGCGCTAGTGGTAGTGGCAAGAGTACGCTACTCAATATCTTAGGGATTCTCGATGACTACGACCAAGGAAGCTATCACCTGGATGGTCAATTGATCCAAAATCTTTCGGAAGAAGCGGCAGCTGAGATGCGGGGGCGTAAGATTGGCTTTGTCTTTCAGAGCTTTAATCTGATCTCGTTTAAGACGGCTGTAGAGAACGTGGCGTTGCCCCTCTACTATCAAGGGGTGCCACAGCGGGAGCGTATGCAGCTGGCGGAGAAGTACCTTGATCGGGTAGGTCTGCTTCAGTGGAAGGATCACCTGCCCAATGAACTCTCTGGCGGTCAGAAGCAGAGGGTTTCTATGGCGAGAGCCCTTATCACAAAACCCTCGATATTGCTGGCCGATGAACCGACCGGTGCCCTCGATAGTAAGACAACGGTGGAGGTGATGGAGCTACTGAAGGAAATCAATCGCGACCAAGGACTGACGATGCTGATCGTGACACACGAGCCGGGAGTGGCTGAGGCGTGTGAGCGAACCATACATATTAAGGATGGGCTGATTGTAGGGGAGGACTGAGTACGATGATTGCGTATCTACAAGAATTAGCCAACTCTCTCCGGAATAATAAGCTCAGGACCTTCCTGACCGGCTTCTCTATCGCTTGGGGAATCATTATCCTTGTGGTGATGCTGGGGGCTGGCAAGGGGGTGGAGAATGGCATTCGCACGATGGTCAGCGCCGTTGGTGCGGATCAGGTAAAGATGGGGATGTACTTCAATCAGACGCAGACGGCATTTGGTGGTTACCAAGAGGGGCGACAGCTTTTCA
This sequence comes from uncultured Porphyromonas sp., assembly GCA_900554935.1. Lineage (GTDB taxonomy): Bacteria > Bacteroidota > Bacteroidia > Bacteroidales > Porphyromonadaceae > Porphyromonas_A. The sequence goes on along the minus strand of USJF01000042.1, from coordinate 2,264 downwards.
TCACTCGCAACCAATTGGATTATCTTAGGGAGGTTTTTAGTGATCGGGTGACTTTAATGGAGCCTGAGTTTGCTTTCTTCTCTAATGGTAGTACCTCCTTTGCCTCTCACATACTGCAAATACGGACTATCGGTTGGCCGGAGCAAAGTTTCGGCAAGTTGGAGGTGCGATCGGGTCGGCTCTTTACGCCTCAAGAGCATAATGAGCAGGAGCGAGTGGTGCTGATTTCGGATGGGCTGGTGTCGAAGCTATTTGCATCGGGCGTGGATCCTATAGGCGAGCTCTTTACGGTGTTTGGAGCTACCTACCGGATCGTAGGGGTGGTGAAGTCGCCTTCGCCCTTCTTCGGAACCGCCTTTATACCGCTGAATACTTTTGAAGGAATCCGGCCCAATGACTTTGTGCAGATCAAGAGTTTGGCGGTCTTCCCTAAGGCTGGTCAGGCAAAGGATAACGCGAAACTGGCGGAGGATCTCGCCAAGGTGGCCCACCAAATAACTAGGTCCGACCCTTCTGATAGCTGGTCTATTTATGTGGATAATAGTAGCGATCAGGCTAAGACGATGGATATGATCTTCCTTAGCCTGCAGGTGCTTCTCTGGGTCATGGGGATTGGTAGCCTGAGTATCGGTACCATCGGAGTCTCCAACATCATGCATGTGACGGTGCAGGAGCGTATGAGGGAGATCGGTATTCGTAAGGCGATTGGAGCGAAGCCACGAGATATCCTGAGGCTTGTGCTAGGGGAGAGCTTGCTCCTCTCTCTGGTTTCTGGGGTGATTGGGCTTTTCCTGGGGATAGGGATCGTGAAACTCTTGGATTACCTTGCAGTGGTCAATAAGTGGGGACAGCAGGAGATCCCTGTGGGCTTCTCGGCCGATGATGTGATGGTCTTGAAGCTATTTGAAAACCCTGAGGTGAATATGGGGGTAGCCATCGGGGCACTGATTGTACTGGTGGTGGTCGGTGTGGTGGCTGGCTATGGTCCGGCGAAGAAAGCGATTAAGATACCGGCAGTGGTGGCGATGCGTGATATGAAATAGGGACTATGGGAATACTATTGAATAAAGAACTCTGGGCCGAGATGCTCTACACGCTTAAGCGCAATAAGCGTAGGAGTGTGGTGACTTCCCTTGGTGTCTTTGCGGGGATGTTTTTCTTTACCATCCTTACCAGTCTGAGCACAGGGTTGCGCAACTCGGCTTTCGGGATGCTCGAAGGGGTGAGTAGCGATGTGATTTATATTATCCCTGGTCGTACCACAAAGCCCTATCAAGGGTACAAGGCCAATCGTCCTGTACAGACTACCTATCGCGATTATCTCAATATCAAGCGGCAATCTCGTCTGCTTCAGGAAGTGGGGGCATTGACCAGTTTTGGTGTGAAAGATGCTTGGTCCAATGTGCCAGTGCATGCCAATAATAAAAGTCTTTGGGCTGGTGCTTATGGGGTGACGCCCAATCACTTTCGGGTGGCTGATGAGATGGTGGCACTGTATGGGCGTGTCCTGACTCCTCAGGAGCTAGAGTCGGGGGCCCCTCTATGTATGGTGGGGCGTGAATTGGCGAAGCGCTTTTATGATAACATCGAGGAGATGGTGGGCACCTACATCACGATTAATGGGGTGCCCTTTAAGGTGGTTGGAGTCACCAAGCCTCTGGTGGATAATTTCAGCGTCAATGGTATGGGATTAGAGGGGATCATGCTACCCTTTACGCTCGCTGTGGGCAATCAATTTGATAAAGAGATCAGTATCTATGCGGTGCCCAAAGCTGGATATACCGAGGAGGATGTGCGTCGGGAGGTCTTTGAGATTCTTGCCCGTCGTCAGCAGCTCGACCCTACCGATACAGGGGCGATCATACCGATGAGTATGCAGGTGGTGACCAATATCTTTCAGATGATTGCGTCGGGCATCAATGTGCTGGTCTGGATTGTGGGGATGGGCACGCTGATTACAGGTGTGATCAGTGTGAGCAATATCCTATTGGTGACGGTGCGAGAGCGGCAGAGGGAGATCGGTGTTCGCCGTGCGATTGGTGCCAAGCCTAGGGATATCCGCAAGCAATTTATGTCGGAAGCGATCTTTATTATTGTAGTGGCAGGGGCACTCGGTATCCTACTGGGGTTGCTGGGAGCACTCGGTATCGGAGCAATTACGGAGCATACGGTGGTGGGTAATTACATTACTCGACCTTATCCAAGTTTGGGGCTCTTGATACTTTCGGTGGTGATTATGGTGGTATCGGGTGTATTGGCAGGGC
>USJF01000041.1 GCA_900554935.1 uncultured Porphyromonas sp. | reverse complement strand
CTGCTGAGTGGCGTAGCCTCACGGAGAAGATGGGCTATTGGGTGGATATGGATCACCCCTACATCACCTACGACAATCGCTATATCGAGACGCTTTGGTACCTACTGAAGCAACTCTACGAGAAGGGCTTGCTCTACAAGGGGTACACGATTCAGCCTTATTCACCTGCTGCAGGCACTGGACTTAGTTCGCACGAGCTGAATCAGCCTGGCACTTACCGTGATGTAAAGGATACGATGGCGACAGTGATGCTAGAGATCAAGGAGCCAGAGGAACTTCTCACGAAGCATGGCAAGGCTTACTTTATCGCTTGGACTACCACTCCTTGGACTTTGCCAAGTAATACAGCGCTGGCTGTAGGCCCCAAGATCGAATATGTGGCTGTACAGACCTACAACCCCTACTCTTTCCAACCGATGACTGCTATCCTAGCTAAGCCTCTGCTCTCGGCTTACTTCAATCCTGAGGGAGCGGAGCTACCTATGGAGCAGCCTGAAAAGGGGGCGAAAGTGATGCCTTACCGAGTGATCAAGAGCTACATAGGCAGTGACCTACAGGGAATGAAGTATCGACCTCTTTTCTCTTGGGTAGATCCAGGAGAAGGGGCTTATAGGGTGATTACTGGTGACTTTGTCTCTACCGAGGATGGTACAGGTATTGTGCATATTGCCCCTACCTTTGGTGCGGACGACCAAAAGGTAGCAAATGCCCATGGCGTACCTGCCCTTATGCTACTTGATAAAGAGGGGAAGGAGCGTCCGATGGTGGATCTACAAGGTAAGTACTTCCTTCTGGAAGAGCTTGATCCCGACTTTGTACGGGATAGGATGGATGCCAAGGCGTACCAGGAGTTTGAAGGTAGATTTGTAAAGAATAGCTACGATGAACGGCTCACCGACAAGGATGAGACACTAGACATCTCTATCTGTATGCAGCTGAAGCAACGTGGGCTCGCCTTTAGGATCGAGAAGCAGAGCCACAGCTATCCTCACTGCTGGCGTACCGACAAACCTATCCTTTACTATCCTTTGGATAGCTGGTTTATCCGTAGTACTGCCCTTAAGGAACGGATGCAGGAACTCAATAACACTATTTACTGGAAGCCTGCAAGTACTGGAGCTGGTCGCTTCGGTATGTGGCTCCAAAATCTGCAGGACTGGAATCTAAGTCGCTCTCGCTACTGGGGTACTCCACTTCCTATTTGGCGGACTGAGGATGGGCGTGAGGAGCGCTGTATCGGTTCGGTGGAGGAGCTCAAAAAGGAGATAGATAAGTCGGTGGCTAAGGGGCTGATGAAGCAAAACCCTTATGCTGGATTTGTGGCGGGAGATAATAGTAGTGATAACTATGGAGCTATCGAGCTACATCGCCCTTATGTAGATGAGATTGTACTGGTAAGTAGCTTGGGAGAGCCGATGTACCGTGAGAAGGACTTGATTGATGTTTGGTTTGACTCTGGTGCTATGCCTTTTGCTCAGTTGCACTATCCATTTGAAAATAGGGATCTGATAGATAAGCACGGCTTCTATCCAGCCGACTTTATTGCTGAGGGAGTGGATCAGACCCGTGGCTGGTTCTTTACACTCCATGCGATCAGTACGATGATTTTTGATAGCGTTGCCTTTAAGAATGTCATCTCCAATGGTTTGGTATTGGACAAGAATGGCAATAAGATGAGTAAGCGCCTAGGCAATGGTGTGGATCCCTTTGGTGCGATAGAGGAGAAGGGCTCCGACCCACTCCGCTGGTATATGATCAGCAACTCTTCGCCATGGGATAACCTCCGCTTTGATATGGATGGTGTGGATGAGGTACAACGTAAGTTTTTCGGCACCCTATTCAATACCTATTCATTCTTTGCACTCTATGCCAATATCGACCACTTTGACCCTGAGTGTGAGGCTATTCCTTACGAAAAAAGGCCTGAACTAGACCGGTGGATCATCTCGGCGCTCAATAGCTTGATCAAGGAGGTGACTGCAGATCTGGATGATTATGAGCCTACTAAGGCGGCTCGAGCTATCTCGGACTTTGTGAATGATCAATTGAGCAATTGGTATGTACGACTAGCACGAAAGCGTTTCTGGGGTGGTGGCATGAGCGAGGACAAGGTCTCGGCTTACCAAACTTTGTACCACTGCCTTGTAACGGTCGCGAAGCTGATCGCACCGATGTCGCCTTTCTATGCCGACCGCTTGTATCGTGACCTTATTGGAGCCGAAAAGTCGGTACACTTATCGGCATTCCCAGAGGTGGATGAGGCACTTATCCATAGGGAGCTAGAGGAGTCAATGGATTACGCACAGCGGATCAGTAGTATGGTACTTGCGCTCCGCCGTAGGATGGATATCAAGGTAAGGCAACCGCTCTCTAAGTTTTTGGTCCTTACGGATGATGTAACTGCCCGCAAAGCGATTGACAAGGTGAAGGAGTTGATTCTAAATGAGGTGAATGTAAAGGAACTGGTCTTTGCCGACACCTCTGCCGATGTGGTTCAGCGCAAGATTAAGCCCAACTTTAAGGCACTTGGCCCTATCTTTGGGAAGGAGATGAAGCAGGTAGCCACCTACCTAGGAGGGCTCTCCAATAGGGAGATTATTGACTTCCAGAATAGTGGTAAGCTGGAGTACCTAGGCAAGGAGATTCTCCTGGAGCAAGTGGAGGTGATCTCGGAGGATGTGCCAGGCTGGCTAGTACAGAATGAGGGAGCTATCACGGTAGCACTTGATGAGACTATCACTCCAGAGCTTAGGCTAGAGGGATTGGCTAGAGAACTGGTCAATAGGATTCAGAATATCCGTAAAGCGAAGGACTTTAATGTATCGGATAAGATAAATATAGTACTCGAAAAGAATAGTCAGATAGAGGAGGTACTCAAGGTACACAGAGACTATATTGCCACTCAAGTGCAAGCTCTGGAAATCACGATAAATGATCTTCACGGGGAGGGAGAGCAGCTGGATCTTGATGATGCGTTGAGTGTCTCTATCGTGATTAATAAAGCTGAGTAAATGCTATTGAGAACTTTTTAGATTACAGATATGGAAAAGAATAGCTACAGTGCGGAGGAACTACAGGAATTCCGCGAGATTATAGAGAAGAAGCTAGCAAAGGCGCGTAGGAATTATGACCTTCTGGTCTCTACACTAGATACTAATGATGGAAATGATATCACTGATACTACGCCTACATACAAAAACCTTACGGAGAGTGCGATGCTCCTCTCTAAGCAGGAGACAGCTAGCCAAGCAGCTAGGCAGCAGAAGTTCATAAAGAACCTAGAAGCAGCACTTGTAAGGATAGAGAACGGCACCTACGGCATCTGTAGAGCTACAGGTAAATTGATTCCTAAAGAGCGTCTACGTGCGGTACCTCATGCCACTCTAAGTATTGAGGCGAAGGAGTCGGGACATAAGTAATCGGGACTCATATATATATGGCTAGCTCAACCAATATGGCTTTGGATACTCGCTTCTCTACAAAGTCGCGAGCGTGGATAGCTATTCTATTCGCTCTCTCGTTGTTGCTCATTGACCAGGTTATCAAGATATGGATTAAAACCCACTTGATGCTCGGTGAAAGTATTCACGTGACTGATTGGTTTTACCTCTACTTTACCGAAAACCCTGGGATGGCATTTGGGTGGGAGGTGATAGATAAGCTATTCCTTACGCTATTTCGCATAGTGGCCAGTGGCGCTATTGCGTGGTTGGTAGCTAGAATCATCAGAGAGAAGTACTCCATCGGTTTTATGCTATGTATGGTGGCGATCTTCTCGGGAGCAGTTGGAAATATCATTGACTCCATATGCTATGGCAAAATATTCTCGCATAGCTATGGACAAGTAGCGACACTCTTCCCCGAAGATGGAGGATATGCCAATTGGCTTCACGGCAAAGTGGTCGATATGTTTTACTTCCCTATTATCAACACCACTTGGCCTGAGTGGATGCCATTTTGGGGCGGTCAGGAGCTAGTCTTTTTTAGGCCTATTTTCAACTTCGCCGATGCTTGCATCTCTGTAGGGGTCGTGGCTCTTATCATATTCTATGCCCACTCATTTAGCCATTTACTTGGTGGCTCGAAGAAAGGTGAGGAAAAGGATCTGGAAGTGAAGAAAGAAGATGAAAAAGCTTAGTTTTGTCGCTATACTTCTCTCATTACTGCTCCTTCTGACGCAGTGCCAAAAGCCCTTTAGTGTGCTTGGCGAGAAGAAGATGAGGGCGATCACTAAGGATCTAATTCTAACTGAGGCTTATCTACAACAAAACTACCAACCTGATTCATCAGCCCAGGCCTACTACGAGGGGGTGTTTAAGAAGCATGGTGTAACCCGTGCGGAGTACGACTCCTCCTTTGTGTGGTACTCTGCGAATGCACACAAGCTATCGGATATATACACACAAATCAATACCGAACTGGAAGCTTCTAAGGCTTTAGTTGATACCTTTCTTACCGACTCCACTCATAGATACAGAGTACGATTTGAACCTATAGAAAGCCTTTGGTCCACGGAGAAGCGACTCTTCATACCGAAGAGTGAGCAGCTCTATGTCTATACTCAGACCCTTTATGATAGCGAGGAATTGCAACCTTCAGACACGCTGGTTTGGAGCGCAGTAGGCGTAGGTGCTTTGCCCGATACACTTAAACTGCAGGTGCAACTACTCATTGTTAATCAAGACGGCTATCGCTTTGATAAAATAAAGGGGACTCCTGTATCACCTAAAGGGCTTTGTCTAGAGAGTAAGTTGCAACTACCAGATAGCTTACCTCCCAACCCTCGCTTCACCCTATTTCTTCGTCTACAGAAGAGTAAGCAACCTCTTTACCTTCAGCAGCTATCTTTAGCCAAGAAGAAAGAGGAGGAGCAAGGGAGTGAAGAGGCACCTCCAGCAGATGAGGAGTTAGAAACATCGGAGTAAGAAACAGTTTCGATGAAAAAAACGCCTTATACGTTGGTAGTAAAAGATATTATTTGTAGCTTTGAAAATCACAGAGTTTAGCTCTGAAAACCTATAATAGCGACGGATGAGTTAATAAATAGTTTATGGATAATAAAATTCAAGAATTAGCCGAGAAGATTTACAAAGATGGCGTAGCTAAGGCCGATGCAGAAGCAGGCCAAATCGTAGCTAATGCAGAGCGTTCGAGTAAAGCAATGGTGGAAAAGGCAGAAGAAAAAGCTAATGCCATTATAGCCAACGCCAATGAAGAAGCTAATCAAATTAGAAAACAGGCAATTACGGAGGTGAAAAATATGGTCAATGGGGCTGAAGAGTCTCTTCTCCTCAAGATTACAGACCTTATTAATGGCAAAGCGGTTAAGGCAGCCATCGATGAGACTTTCGCCAAGCCTGAGTCGCTCTATCAAGTAGTACTTGAGATGGCTAAGCAGACCCTTAGCGGGGACTCAAAAGGGGTAGAGATATCCACAAGTGAAGCCGAAGCTCTCGAGAGTTTTATCCGCTCAAAAGCCAAAGAGGTACTCGATAATGGAGTAACCATCAAGGAGGTAGCTGGTAAAGCTGCCAACTTTGATATCTCTCCAGAGGGTGCCGACTACAAGATCAATGTAAGCAAAGAGGCATTTACCAAGTACTTTACAGAATTTATGCGTCCACGCATGCGTGAAATCTTATTCACTGGAGAGGAGAAGGCTTAATCTATTGAAGAAGGAAAGACCATGAGTGAATACTATACACTAGGGGCTCAACTTCCGATGCTCAAAAAGGGCGACTATCGCACTCATGCCCTCACCAGTAAAGACTTTGTAGAGACACTCTTTCAGCAAACTACTAAGCGAGATCGCCAGCAAGTGGAGCTACTGCTCCTTCGTGAGGACAATACTCTCCTCCTACAGCTACTTCAAGATGATTCCGCAACGGCGCAGAAGGAGAAGCTTTACGTTCTTGGAGAGGAAAAACTGAGGACTCTCATTGATTCAATACGCAAGCGACTAGAGGCAGAGCATAATGCTGTAACCATCTATCAAGAGCTTGACTACCCACGGCTCCCCAAAGGCATTTACCCACAATATATGATTGACTTCGTCACCACCTACCTAGAGGAGCAGATGAAGGAAGTTAAGCAACCCTATTTCTACAGCGACTTGCTATTGATGGGCTATGCTTCATACGTACAGAAGCACGGTAATCGTTTCCTTCGCAAGTGGTTCGCCCTGGAGTATGATATTGCTGCCATCTTTGCTGCGATGACTGCCGATCAATTCAAACTTAATAGAGAGCAATACATTCTTGGGACAAGTACTCTTCACCAACTCTTAAGGGAAGGCAATTGGCATGAGATAGCCTATTTACCAGAAGGCGAGATGGTTAATCAAATGCGAAAGATAGCAGAGGAGAAAGACCTAGCTATCCGCGAAGAGAGAATCGATGAGTACAAATGGGATCTTTTGGATGAGGAGACTTTCACCGACATATTCTCCATCAATGCGATGCTCACCTACCTCCTAAAGTTACAGATACTTGAGCGTTGGGAGAGACTTGATAAAGTTCAAGGCGAGCAACGCTTCAAAACGATCGTCTCTTCTCTCAATAGTGAGTTTAGGGAGGAGATGCAAGACTTCAAAAAGCAACTCAAGCAGGCAGCAAAAGCCAAGCGAATAGATACAAAGCATACACACGAAAGTTGATAGATAAATAAAGACAAGATACAGATGAAAACAACTGGCAAGGTGATAGGAGTGGTCTCCAACCTCGTGACCATCCTTGCAGACGGACCAGTAGCACAAAATGAGATTTGCTACGTGACAGTGAAGGGACGCGACCTGATGGCAGAGGTAATTAAGGTGGAGGGCAATCACGCCATTGTACAAGTATTTGAAAGCACACGTGGTATGCGTGTGGGCGATATAGCTACTTTCCAGCAGCATATGCTTGAGGTACAGCTTGGCCCTGGTATGCTTTCAAAGAACTACGATGGTCTTCAAAATGACCTCGACAAGATGGAAGGCGTATTCCTCAGTCGTGGGCAATATACCGACCCATTGGACCGCGAAAAGCTTTGGGCTTTTAAGCCACTTGCCAAGGTAGGTGACAGTGTAGAGGCCGCCAGCTGGTTGGGTGAAGTAGATGAAAACTTCCAGCCCCACAAGATTATGGTACCTTTTATTTTTGAAGGAAGCTACACCGTTAAGAGCATAGTTCCCGAAGGAAAATACAACGTAGACCACGTGATCGCCGTACTCCAAGATGCAGAGGGCAACGACCATGAGGTAACTATGGTGCAGCGCTGGCCAGTAAAGAAAGCCAATAACGCTTATAGAGAAAAACCTAGACCTTTTAGACTGCTCGAGACTGGGGTGCGTGTAATTGATACAATGAACCCAATTGTAGAAGGCGGTACAGGATTTATTCCAGGTGCTTTCGGTACAGGAAAGACCGTACTTCAGCATGCCATCTCAAAGCAAGCAGAGGCAGATATCGTGATTATGGCAGCCTGTGGTGAGCGTGCCAATGAGGTAGTGGAGATATTCAAAGAGTTCCCAGAGCTAGAGGATCCACACACAGGACGCAAGCTGATGGAGCGTACCATCATCGTTGCCAACACCTCCAATATGCCAGTAGCGGCACGTGAGGCCTCAGTATACACCGCCATGACCATGGCAGAATACTATAGAAGCATGGGATTAAAAGTGCTTCTTATGGCCGATTCCACCTCGCGCTGGGCACAAGCACTTCGTGAAATGTCCAACCGACTAGAGGAGCTACCAGGACCAGATGGATTCCCTATGGACCTTTCAGCTATCATTGCCAACTTCTACGCACGTGCAGGATTTGTCTACCTTAATAATGGCAAGACCGGCTCTATCACCTTTATCGGAACCGTATCCCCTGCTGGTGGTAACCTCAAAGAACCAGTGACAGAGAATACCCAAAAGGTAGCAAGGTGCTTCTATGCACTTGAGCAAGATCGCGCCGACCGCAAGCGTTACCCCGCGGTCAACCCTATCGATAGCTACTCCAAGTATATTGAGTATCCAGAGTTCAGAGAAGATATCTCCAAGCGTGCTGGCGAAGGCTGGCTCGACCTAGTAGAAGAGGCCAAGAGACGCATGCTAAGAGGTCGTGAAGTCGCTGAGCAAATCAATATCCTAGGTGATGACGGCGTGCCACTAGACCACCACGAGACCTTCTGGAAGTCGGAGTTAATCGACTTCATCATCTACCAGCAAGACGCCTTTGACGACATCGACCAGATCACACCACTCGAGCGTCAAGGATTTATGATGCGACTAGTGATGGGCATCTGCGCAAAGAACTTTGCCTTCGACAACTTTGAAGAGGTCTCGGACTTCTTTAAGCGACTGATCAACCTACTAAAGCAGATGAATTACTCCGAATACAAGAGCGAGCAATTCCAGAAGTACTTAGAAGAGGCCAATCAATTGGTAGCCAACCAAAGTGACGAGGGAGCAGAATAAAACTTTTGAAAGAGATAGTAAAAGTATGACAACAACAGCTTTTCAGAAAATATATACCAAGGTGACCAAAATCACCAAAGCAACCTGTACCCTCAATGCCAAGGATGTCGGTTTTGATGAACTAGCACTAGTCAATGGCAAGCTAGCTCAGGTGGTAAGGATATATGGAGACGAAGTAACCCTACAGATATTTAGAGGGACAGAGGATATCCCGACCAATGCAGAGGTGATATTCCTAGGGCACGCACCAGCACTCAAAGTAAGCGAGCAGCTAGCAGGGCGTTTCTTCAACGCCTATGGCGAGACCATTGATGGCGGGCCAGAGGTCGAAGGCCGCGAAGTAGAGATTGGCGGTCCATCAGTCAACCCAGTGCGACGCGAGCAGCCTTCAGAGTTGATCGCCACAGGTATTTCTGGTATCGACCTCAATAACTCCCTCGTAACCGGACAAAAGATCCCATTCTTTGCCGATCCCGACCAGCCCTACAACCAAGTAATGGCTACGGTAGCGATGCGTGCGAAGTCCGATAAAATCATCCTCGGAGGTATGGGTCTCACCAATGACGACTACCTCTACTTCCGCAATACCTTCCAGAATGCTGGCGCCCTCGATCGTATCGTCAGCTTCGTCAATACCACAGAGGATCCATCAGTAGAGCGACTACTGATCCCCGATATGGCACTAACCGCTGCCGAGTACTTCGCCGTAGAAAAGAAAGAGAAGGTACTAGTATTGCTAACCGACATGAGCAACTATGCCGACGCCTTAGCGATTGTCTCCAATAAGATGGATCAAATCCCATCCAAAGACTCTATGCCAGGCTCCCTTTACTCCGACCTAGCCAAGATATACGAGAAAGCGGTACAATTCCCCGACGGAGGGTCCATCACCATCATCGCCGTCACCACACTTTCCGGTGGAGATATCACCCATGCGGTACCCGACAATACAGGGTATATCACCGAGGGGCAGATTTTACTGAGCCGTGCGCTGGAGCGAAAGCACATCCAGCCGCCCATCGACGTGCTGCCCTCGCTTTCCAGGCTCAAGGACAAGGGCATCGGCCCGGGCAAGACGCGGGAGGACCATGCCGATACCATGAACCAGCTGTTTGCCGCCTATGCCCGGGGGCGGGACGCGGCGGAGCTGATGGTGGTGCTGGGCGAATCGGCGCTGACCGAGACCGACCGCGCTTACGCGGCCTTTGCCGAGGCGTTTGAGCAGCAATACCTGGGCCAGGGCTTTGAAACGGAGCGCAGCATCGAACAGACGCTGGACCTGGGCTGGGCGCTGCTGCGCATGCTGCCAAGGCAGGAGCTGGTGCGCATCAAGCCGGAATTCTTGGCGCGCTATTACGACGAGAAAAAGGAGGAAGCGTAAATGGCGGGGCCGATGACGCCGGCCACGCGCATGCAGCTGGGCCGCATCAAACGGCAGCTATCCACGGCGCGGCGCGGGCATAAGCTGCTAAAGGATAAGCGGGATGAGCTGATGCGCCGGCTGTTGGCGCTGGCCTCCCAGGCCGGGCGGCAGCGGGAGAC
>USJF01000040.1 GCA_900554935.1 uncultured Porphyromonas sp. | reverse complement strand
ACTGATTATAACTAATCACTTAATATGTTGCACCAACACTTTTGACCCATAAGTCTAATTTTATCGTTTCTTTCTTCATATCGATTCTAGCATTTTCTTTAAAAGATAGTTATGGAGGTCCAAACATGGTATTCATGATTATCTTATGGATTTACAGTTTGGCACTGCTAATACCAAGCATTGCAGTAACAGTGCGTCGTCTACATGATTTAGGCAAAGGTGGAGGTTGGATCTTCATCAGTGCCATCCCTATCCTAGGAGGGATCATCCTTCTTATTCTGATGATTTGCAAGGGTGAGCCGCAGACCAATCGCTTTGGCGAGCCTATCCAATAACTCGATTAACTAAATGATACGAAGAGATGCCTTCCAGCAAGTCATTGCGGTAGGCATCTCTTCGTGTACACTGGAGCGTCTCCATCCCTCTTCCACATTTGGAAGAATAGAGTAAATTATTCGGATTCTATATAGAGAATGTTGCACGAAGTGCCATTCTCGCACATTTGCTAAAATGTACTGAGACTATGCACGCAGGATGAGATACAAGGCACTGAGGATGAGGGTGAAGGTAACGTACTCACGTACGTGACCGAACTCGAACTCCGAAAGCAACGCAACAGATCGCCTTCGTGCGACAGTCTCATATAAGGAGGGGGGAAGCAGAAGCAAATAAAAAGAGAGTGGATGCGTAGCGATGATTGCTCAACTACGACACCCACCCCCAAAGAGTGGCTCGAGTGACACAAAAGGCAGAAGTGTACACTCTCTGCTGCTCCATTGCTGTGCATATCAACGACGCGAAACTTCACAGACTCACGCTCATTTTCCTGATCAAATCACCACATCAGCAATCTTAGCCCTCTTCGTGTTGCGGTCAAAGAAAGGGAATTGACTAGACTAAGTCGTTCTGTGGCACCTCTCCAACCCTCGAGAGAGATACAAAATGCACATAGAAGGCAGGTTTTCTGACTCGTCTCCGATCCTAGCTCCTTCCCATAAGAGACAGCTCTCACAGTGGTTTACGCTAGGTCGTTTAATAAGACTTACAGCAGCGGGACTGTACAGGACTTGCACCTGTTTCCCTTTTAACTTTGATGGTTGAATAACCACCAAAGCACATTCTTGCGACAAAGATAGCAACAATTGCTAAAACTACCAAACCGGCACCTATCTATATCACACGGTAGCCTCATCGAGATAGGCTACACCCCTAAAATCCACTAGCAAAATAGCGGAGCAAAGGGGGTTTGCAATCGGCTATAAATCATAGGGTTATAAAGCTGAAAATTGAGTTTGTAACTGAGCAATCGCTGAGTTCGAAACTCCAGGATGACTGAGTTACAAACTCATTGATCCCTTGGTTACAAACTCGCCACTGCTTTGGCTACGAACTCGATAACCACTTATTTTGGGCATCTCCAATCTTCATCACAAACAAATCTTGCGTAATCGAGGATACGATAGCCAATAGGTAGTCCCACTAAAAAGTGGTAACTTTGCGGTTGAATTTTTGCATACATTGAAGGGGTATATAATATGGAGACAATAAAGACAATATACAAAATAGGTCATGGTCCATCAAGTAGCCATACTATGGCGCCACGGCGGGCAGCGGAGATGTTTGCCAAGCGGTTTGAAGGGAACCATCCTAGCTGCTTTAGGGTGACGCTTTATGGTTCACTTGCCGCAACTGGTAAGGGGCACATGACCGATGTAGCAATACTCGATGTACTACAGCCCATCGCTCCCACTAAGATTCTTTGGGAACCCACTATTGTGCCTGAATTTCATACCAATGGCATGCTCTTTGAGGCTATTGGAGAGAGTGATAAGGTGCTCGACAAGTGGAAAGTCTATAGTATTGGAGGTGGCTCACTAGCCAATGAGACCTTTGATGAGAGTCGCAACGAACAGATATACCCCCACAGTACGCTCTCAGATATTATGGTCTACTGCCAGCAACACCACATCAACTTCTGGGAGTATGTGGAGCGGTACGACGACCCTTCCGTATGGGATCATCTGGCCGAGGTGTGGCAAGTGATGAGAGCGTCGGTAATAAGAGGATTGGAGACCGATGGGGTACTTCCCGGGGGGCTCAACCTTCGTCGCAAAGCTGGTGAATACCTGATTCGGGCAAAAGGCTACAAGAGTAATGTGAGTAGCCGTGGGCTAGTTTACTCCTACGCCCTTGCAGTGTCGGAGGAGAATGCCTCGGGTCACGTGGTAGCTACTGCCCCCACTTGCGGTTCATCGGGTGTAGTACCAGCCGTTCTCTACCACCTTCAGACCTCCCGAGAGTTTCCAGACCGTATGATCCACCGTGCACTTGCCACGGCGGGGCTAATCGGCAATCTTGCTCGTACCAATGCCTCGATCTCTGGCGCCGAAGTAGGGTGCCAAGGCGAGGTGGGTGTAGCGTGCGCTATGGCTGCAGCAGCTGCCAATCAGCTCTTTGGCGGGAGTCTCAACCAGATTGAGTATGCAGCAGAAATGGCTCTTGAGCACCACTTAGGGCTTACTTGCGACCCGATCTGCGGTTTGGTTCAGATCCCTTGTATCGAGCGCAATGCCTTTGCTGCCGCTCGTGCACTAGATAGCAACACCTTCTCCGCTTTCTCCGATGGATTCCACCGCGTCACCTTTGACCAAGTGGTAGAGGTGATGAAGCAGACTGGCCACGACCTTCCAAGTCTTTACAAAGAGACCTCCGAAGGTGGGCTAGCCACGAACTACTGTATCATCCCCTGATCGTAGATGATCTACCTATATATAAGGCGTATCTGGATCCCAGGTACGCCTTTACTTTATCCCAACGCCAGCTCAATGAAGAGCGTCACGAAGATAGGTACGCTAAAGTCGCAGACAAAGCCGTGGTAAATGGCTGGCACCAAGTACTCCTTTCCCGAAGCACTGACAATTGCGGGCAAAGATACATCCATAGTCGTAGCCCCGCCTGCAGCAATGGGTGCTAGCGGGCCTAGCCACTTAGCCAAAAGAGGGGCAGAAAGAAGTGTCAGGAGCTCGCGGAAGACATTGGCAAAAAGAGCAATAGCACCAAGGGTAATCCCAAGTTTCTCGGTGATCAGGATACTAGAAAGAGAGTAGTAAGCTAGCCCTTGCGATATCGCCAACATCTCAAAGATAGACTGCCCCAAGAGCAATGCAACCACCACACCACCGAACAGACTCCCTATGATCGTTAGAAATGGCAATGCCAGCAGCCTAGGGGATAGCTTCCTGAATCCCTGGATGGTATCATGGTCATTCCCCACACTCAGGCCGACTAAAAATAGAAGTAGATAAAGCAGATAATTGCCGAGATCCGACTCCACGATAGCAT
Source organism: uncultured Porphyromonas sp. (assembly GCA_900554935.1). Classification (GTDB taxonomy): domain Bacteria; phylum Bacteroidota; class Bacteroidia; order Bacteroidales; family Porphyromonadaceae; genus Porphyromonas_A. Next base: position 6,694 of record USJF01000040.1, on the reverse strand, counting down.
CGGGGAGCAGGTCAATTCCCCCCAAGGCCAAGCCAAGGAGAAAGGAGCATAGCAGAATAAGATTGGACTTCATGACTGCCGATCCCTCCTAGAGCCACCAAAGAGCCACACGATCAGTACACTACCTGCCGTAGAGCACAAAGCCACCGCTAGCGCAATCCCCACCACGACCAGTATATTGGCCATCTCACTTTGCGAATGTGCCACCTCAAGTCCTAGCACAAAGAGTAGCAAGCAGATCACTACCATCAAGGCTCTGCTTACGCCCTTAATACGTCGGCGCCTTAAGAGCCAACCACACAACACTCCCAGCAGAATACAACTAAATAACTTCCACATCTCCTCACGCATCAATGTCAATAGCTTCTCCCGCACAAATCTACCAAAGATTGTCCTTTCCACAAGCGACTAGAAGTACCGAGTTTCCAGAGGGATAGCTATGGACATTAGATTGTGGCCCGAGGTAACTTCACAGCTACGTTGTACCCTCCCCACTAAGTACTAAGATGAGACGAACACCAATATCTCTGATGGGATGGAGAAACCACATCCAGATAAACTTACAGAGACTCAGCACTGTGACTAAGCGATCGGCGAGTTACAAACTCAATGATCGCTTAGTTACAAACTCCTCGATTGATTAGTTACAAACTCGATGATCGATTAGTTTTACGAAAGACCTTTCTAATGCGTAACCCCTATATCAATGAGGGCAAATGGGGCTGAGTGTCACTATTTTTATTTAACTTTGCAGTAAAACTGTACAGGCACTATGCAGAGTGCATTGAGAATCGATTTTTATAGAGGTAAAACTATGTCGGAGAGGCGAATAAAACGGGCACTCATCTCGGTATTTAATAAGGAAGGGCTGGAGCCAATAGTGAGGGAGCTAGCTGCACTTGGTGTGGAACTGATCTCCACGGGAGGTACTCAAACATATATCACTGGATTGGGATTAAAGTGTACGGCGGTGGAGGAATTGACCTCTTACCCTTCTATCTTAGGAGGTAGGGTGAAGACTCTACACCCCAGTATATTTGGTGGTATCCTAACTAGGCGCGACCATGCAGACGATGCCAAGCAGTGCGATATGTACGATATTCTGGAGATTGACCTTGTAGTGGTAGATCTTTATCCTTTCGATGAGACGATCGCTTCGGGCGGTACGCACGAGGAGATCATTGAGAAGATAGATATTGGCGGGGTGAGCCTGATCCGTGCAGCAGCGAAGAACTACAAGGATGTCCTCATCATAGCTTCACGTAAGTTTTATGGTGCTCTGCTCGAAATGCTACAGAGTGGCAAGGGGGTGACCACGGAGGAGCAGAGGAAGGAAATGGCCAAGGCCGCCTTTGGACTTCCCTCGGAATACGACAATCATATCTACCACTATTTTGCCAGCTCTAAAGTCTCGGACGAGCTTCCAGAGGAGGGCATTGATCTATCCATCCCAGTAGCTTACCCACTTCGCTATGGGGAGAACCCACATCAGGAGGCGAAGTTTTATGGCACTGCGCTTACCGAGCGCTTTGAAATCCTTCACGGCAAGCAACTGAGCTACAATAATATACTGGACCTAGAGGCAGCTTGTGCACTGATAGAGGACTTTGATGAGCCAACCGCAGCGATTATCAAGCACAATACCCCATGCGGCGTAGCGAGCGACAAGGATATCCACACCGCCTACACCAAGGCACTCGCCTCTGACCCGGTTTCGGCCTTTGGCGGGATTGTGGTGCTGAATCGCCCAGTTGACCGTTCGTTGGCAGAGGAGCTAGATAAGCTATTCATTGAGATACTAATTGCTCCCGATTACTCCAGTGAGGCACTGGAAATCCTTGAGAAGAAAAAGAATCGCCGGCTACTCATTGATCGTATCGGCTTTGACTCGAGTAAATACACCTACCGCTCGGCAGTGGGTGGCTTGCTAGCACAGGCCAAGGACAAAAAGGTGGAGAGTGCGGAGGAGCTCACTCCTACAAGTGAGTACCTAGCTAGCGACAAGATGGTGGAGGACTTGATTTTTGCGATGAAGATCGTAAAGCACTGCAAGAGCAATGCCATTGTACTTGTGAAGAATGGACAATTGATAGGAGCTGGTTACGGGCAGACTTCGAGGGTAGATGCCCTAAACCAAGCGGTAGCGAAGGCGAGGGCTATGGGATTTAGCACTGAGGGCGCAGTACTCAGTAGTGATGCCTTCTTCCCCTTTGCCGATTGTGTGCAGCTTGCCAATGAAGCTGGCATCAAGGCGATCATTCAGCCTGGCGGCTCGGTGAGAGATGAGGAGAGTATCACCTTTGCTCGAGAGCACAAGCTACCAATGTACATGACGGGAGTACGTCACTTCAAGCACTAAGCGGGGAGGGATGGACTTTTATAGAGAAGAGAAATAATTATTTAAGAGACGATAAATTAGTATGGGATTATTCTCATTTACACAACGTATGGCGATCGACTTAGGAACCGCCAATACGGTGATTATCAAGGAGGGGAAAATTGTCATTGACCAGCCTAGCTACATCACGATGAATCGCAAGACCGAAAAGATCGAGTGGGTAGGAAGCGAAGCATATAGGAGGGTAGGAAAGGAAAATAACGACCTGCTGACTGTACGACCTCTTCGCGACGGTGTGGTGGCCGACCTCAATGCCACGGAGCATATGATTAGGGGATTTATCCAGATGGCAAGAACCAAGAAAAGCCTATTCCCATCGGCATTGAAGGTGGTGGTAAGTGTCCCCTCGGGCAGTACAGATGTAGAGCTAAGAGCGGTGCGCGATGCGGCAGAGAAGGCAGGCGCCAGTGAGGTTTACCTCATTATGGAGCCTATGGCAGCCGCTATTGGTATCGGACTGGATGTACTGGAGCCCAAAGGTAATATGATTGTAGACATCGGTGGAGGTACTACAGAGATCGCAGTAATTTCGCTCGGCGGTATTGTCTCCAATAAGTCGATCAAGGTAGCTGGTGATGAATTCACCAACGACATCGTGGACTACATGAAGGCGAAGCACCAGATACGGATAGGTGAACCAACGGCAGAGGAGATCAAGAAAAACGTGGGCTCGGCACTACCTGAGCTAGAGGCTGGTCCCGATGACTACACGGTGATCGGACAAGATCTAGCTAGTGTCCTTCCAAAGACCATCACTGTGAGCTACCACGAGATCGCTGGTTGCCTTGAGAAGTCTGTGCAGAAGATCGAGACGGCTATTTCCAATGCTCTTGATGCCACTGCGCCTGAGCTTTATGCGGATATCTTCAAAGATGGAGTCTACCTTTCAGGCGGTGGAGCTATGCTCAAAGGGCTCGACAAGAGACTACAAGACAAGTTCCAGATACCATTCCACGTAGCTGAAGACCCACTTTACGCAGTAGCGAAGGGCACCCATATTGTACTCGAAAATAGCAATACTTACAGCCAGCTATTTAAGTAGTCAAGGCGTTGGCCCACTTGTAGCCAAGTATGGATAAGCTCTTAGAGTTTTTACGCTCCAATGCCCACACTCTACTATTTGTGGTGCTGGAGGTGATGGCACTTCTATTGCTATTCAATGGAAGTGTTTATCGCAATAGCGTACTTCTAAGTAGCACTAATATCATCACTGGTACCGTCACAGAGTATGCCAATAAAAGCAATGAGTACCTGGGACTAAGGGATGCGAATGTAGCCCTGATGGGTCGGAATGCGGCACTTGAGGAGGAGAATCAAAGGCTCAAGTATCAGCTACGACGCTTGGAGGTCGATTCGCTCACTTGGCAAAGGCTCTCCACGGATAGTGTCATTCGCCCATTTCCTTACCTCTACAAAGTAGCTCAAGTGGTGGGGACTACCCTCTTTGGTGGGAAGAACTACCTAACGATCGATATGGGAAGCTCAGAAGCGATCCAAAACGATATGGGGGTACTCTCCAACGAAGGTATCGTAGGGGTGGTAGCAACTACAGGGCGCCACTATGCCAAGGTCATACCTCTAGTTAATAGCGATTTTAAGCTCAACTGCAAACCTTCGCCTAGAAGTGAGTACGTAGGCACCCTCTCATGGGATGGTAAGGACTTAGAGCATACATTGCTCACCAACCTCCCGAAACACGCACCCTATAGCATAGGAGATAGTGTAGTGACGAGTGGCTACTCCGCACTATTTCCAGAAGGGCTATTCATAGGCACCGTGGAGGGAGAAGGGGAGTCACCTAATGACAACTTCCGTGCTTTGAAAGTAAAGCTTGGGGTCTCCTTTGGCACTCTGAAGTACGTCTACGTGCTCCAAAACTACGAGCGAGAAGAGCGAATGGAGATAGAAGCAACCGATAGAGACGAGCGATGAATAAGTACTACTTTAGATATACGATTCAGAGCCTTATCCTACTACTCTTGCAGGTAGTAGTGATGAATAATATCCGTCTCTTTGGGTACCTCATTCCTATAGTCTACCTATACCCATTGATATTCCTTCCCTACCAAGCGCCGAGATGGCTCACCACTCTGCTCGGCACGCTGGTAGGAGTGTTGATGGATACAGCCATGAACACACCGGGGCTTAATATGGCATCAGCCACCTTAGTAGGTTACCTCCGCAATCCACTACTCTTTGCCCTTACCGAGCACCAAGCTATAGAAGACCTCTCCGCCCCCATTCGTCCCTCCATCTATACGATGAAGCGTAGCAAGTACCTACTATTCATCCTATTGACCACCGCCATCCACATCACCACACTACTTCTACTCGAGGCCTTCTCCAGCACCCTATTTCTGCAGATGGTGCCCCATATTCTTGGCTCCATACTAATCACCTGCATCGTTTTTGCCATCTTCGAAGCCTTTTCCAAGCGCAATCATCCGGCATGAAAGATCGCCACAAAAATAAATATGCACACCGGAGCTACGCCGTCGGTGCTGCCATCTTAGTAGTGGTGATCCTCTACCTAACTCGGCTTTTCGATCTACAAGTACTCTCACCCGAGTACCGAATCGCAGCAGAAGACATCGCCTTTCTCAAGAAAACACTATACCCATCTCGAGGGATGATCTACGACTGTCGGGGCAACCTAGTAGTCTTCAACAACTCCGCTGCCGACATACATATCATCTCCCGAGAGATCGAGTCCTTCGACACCCTAGAGTTTTGCAAAATACTCAATCTCCAGCCCACTGAGCTGCGCCAACGCTTCGCCGACCTCCGAAATCGCAAGAAGAATAGAGGCTACTCCCCCTACACTCCACAGCTACTACTTCCACAGATAACCGAAGAAGAAGCCGGCCTACTAGAGGAGAAACTCTATAAGTTTCCCGGCTTTTACGTAGTACATCGCACCGTGCGCGACTACAAGTACGCTGTTGCCGGCCTCATGCTTGGCTATATGGGCGAAGTAAGTCCCAAGGATATAGAGCGCGATCCCTACTATCGGCCAGGCGAATATATTGGCAAAAGCGGTATCGAGCTGAGCTACGAGCGCTTTCTAAGAGGAGAGAAAGGCAAAGAAGTATATATCCGCGATGCACACGGTAGAGTCAAAGGCAAGCGAGATAATAGCGAGCTCAATGAAGCGCTCACCTCAGGCCACGATATCACCCTCTCCATAGATATGGAGCTACAAGCCTACGGAGAGAAGCTTCTCCGAGGCAAGCGAGGTGCCATCGTAGTGATAGAGCCCAAGAGCGGATGCTTTCTCTTGTTCTTCATTCTCCCAAAAGCCAAACATCTCATGACCTCCATCTACTGTGATATAATTTAGTTTCCAGGTTTTTCCTGTAAAGATAGCAGCTACATCGTCCGAATCATTACATCCTGAAAATAAAGGAAGCAATAAAAGCAATCCTACTATTTGAAATATACTTCTCTTCATATTTAATATCTAATAACTTAATACTTATTTCTTTATCCCATTTCTGATTAGCAAAGCATCAATGCTCGGTTCCTGTCCGCGGAAACGTTTATAAAGTATCATCGGATGTTCCGTTCCTCCTTTCGACAGAATATTATTGCGGAATGAGTCTGCCACTTCCTGATTGAATATCCCTTTTTGCTTGAATAATGAAAATGCGTCGGCATCCAATACTTCCGCCCATTTGTAGCTATAGTATCCGGCGGCATATCCACCGGCAAAGATGTGGGAGAATTGCGTACTCATACAAGCTTCTTGTACTACCGGCAATATTTGCGCATCCTTCCAGGCTTCTTGTTCATAAGCTTTCACGTCTCCTTCAAAAGGAGTGTTGTGCGTATACCATGCCATATCAAGTAAACCGAAACTTATTTGTCGTAGACAAGCATACGCAACATTGAAGTTTGATGCATCTACCAGCCGGCTGATCAATTCGTCAGGCAACGGTTCTCCGGTCTGATAATGATTGGCAAAGGTATGCAGGAATTCTTTTTCAATCCCGAAGTTCTCCATGATTTGGGACGGGAGCTCTACAAAGTCCCAGTATACATTCGTTCCGCTCAAGCTCTGATAAGTTGAGTTGGCAAACATCCCATGCAAGGCATGCCCGAATTCGTGGAGGAAGGTTTCCACCTCGTCATAAGTCAGCAGTGCCGGCTTGCTTTCTGTCGGTTTGGTGAAATTCATGACTACCGATACATGTGGACGGCTGTTTTCACCGGTATCTTCTATCCATTGTCCTTTGAATTCTGTCATCCAGGCACCGGAACGTTTACCTTCGCGCGGATGGAAATCCGTATACAGTA